>NZ_JBNNWE010000048.1:0-44822 GCF_050280905.1 Pseudomonas sp. NPDC086278 | reverse complement strand
GTCGAAGCCGGGGAAATGATCCCCAGCGACGGCGAGGTGATCGAAGGCATCGCGGCGGTCAACGAAGCGGCGATTACCGGCGAATCCGCCCCGGTGATTCGTGAATCCGGCGGCGACCGTTCGGCCGTCACCGGCAACACCCGGCTGGTCTCAGACTGGCTGCTGGTGCGCATCACCGCCAACCCCGGCGAGTCGACGCTCGATCGCATGATTGCCTTGGTCGAAGGCGCCAAACGCCAGAAAACCCCGAACGAAGTGGCGCTCGACATCCTGTTGATCGGGTTGACGCTGATCTTCCTGCTGGTGGTCGTGACCCTGCAACCGTTCGCCCACTTCGCCAACGGCAGCCTGCCGCTGGTGTTCCTGGTGGCGCTATTGGTCACATTGATTCCGACCACCATTGGCGGGTTGCTGTCCGCCATCGGGATTGCCGGGATGGACCGTCTGGTGCGCCTCAACGTGATCGCCAAGTCCGGTCGCGCCGTGGAAGCGGCGGGCGACGTGCATGTGCTGTTGCTGGACAAGACCGGCACCATCACCTTCGGTAACCGTCGTTGCACCGCCGTGTACCCGGCACCGGGCGTGACCGCGAAGGAACTGGCAGAAGGCGCGCTGTTCGCCTCGCTGGCGGATGACACCGCCGAAGGCAAATCCATCGTCGAATACCTGCGCGGCACTCAACCGCAACCCGAGCCGGCCAGCGAGTTGCTGACTGCCGTGCCGTTCAGCGCCGAAACGCGTCTGTCCGGTGTCGACTATCAGGGCCGGGTGTTTCGCAAAGGCGCGGTGGATTCGTTGCTGGCCTTTGTCGGTCTGAAACGCGCCGATCTGGCCGCGCCGCTGTCCCGTGAAATCGACAAGATCGCCCAGAGCGGCGGCACGCCGTTGCTGGTCTGTGCCGACGGCAAGTTGCTCGGTGCGATTCACCTCAAGGACGTGGTCAAGCCGGGGATTCGTGAGCGTTTTGCCGAGCTGCGCAAACTGGGGATTCGCACGGTCATGGTGACCGGCGACAACCCGCTGACGGCGGCGGCGATTGCGGCCGAGGCGGGTGTCGATGACGTGCTGGCCGAAGCCACGCCGGAGAAAAAACTGGCGCGCATTCGTCACGAGCAAAACGACGGTCGTCTGGTTGCGATGTGCGGCGACGGCGCCAACGACGCCCCGGCACTGGCTCAGGCCGACGTCGGCATGGCGATGAACGATGGCACGCAAGCCGCACGCGAAGCGGCGAACATGGTCGACCTCGACAGTGATCCGACCAAGTTGCTGGACGTGGTGCAGATCGGCAAGGAATTGCTGGTCACCCGTGGCGCGCTGACGACCTTTTCCATCGCCAACGACGTGGCCAAATACTTCGCGATTCTGCCGGCGCTGTTCGCTTCGATTTACCCGCAACTGGGCGTGCTGAACATCATGCACCTGACCAGTCCGCAGAGCGCGATCCTCTCGGCGATTGTGTTCAACGCCTTGATCATCGTGGTGCTGATTCCGCTGGCACTGCGTGGCGTGCGGGTGCAGGCCGCCAGTGCGGCGGCGTTGCTGCGCCGCAATCTGTTGATCTACGGATTGGGCGGGATCGTGGTGCCGTTTGTGGGCATCAAAGCAATCGACATGCTGTTGACGGCGTTGCATCTGGTTTGACGAGCTGTCAGGCAGCGCGAGCTTTTGTGGCGAGGGGGCTAGCCCCCGTTCGACTGCGAAGCAGTCGCCAGCCCACTGCAGGCGATAGGCCTGAAGAAATGAGATTGCAGGTTATAGGGCTGCTGCGCAGCCCAACGGGGGCAAGCCCCCTCGCCACAGCGTGGGGCTTGTGTCTGTATTCACTGAATTCGAGGATTTTGAAATGTCCACAATGATACGTCCGGCCTTGAGCCTGCTGGTGCTGATGACCCTGATCACCGGCGTCGCTTATCCCTTGGTGGTCACCGGTGTCGCGCAGGTGGCGTTCCCCGATCAAGCCAACGGCAGCCTCGTGCGTGACGCCGACGGCAAGGTGCGTGGCTCCTCGCTGATCGCCCAGGATTTCGTCGGTGACGCCTGGTTTCATCCGCGCCCATCCGCCGGTGCTTTCGCCACCGTGTCGAGCAGTGCGAGCAACCTGGCACCGAGCAACCCGGCGCTGGCCACTCGGGTGATCGACGATGCCAACAAGCTGCTGGTGCCGGGGCAGGGGCCGGTGCCATTGGCGCTGCTGACCACCTCCGGCAGCGGTCTCGATCCGCACTTGCCACCGGCCGCGATTGCCTATCAACTGGCGCGTGTTGCGGCGGCGCGGAATTTGCCGGTGTCTACGCTTGAGCAATTGCTGAACGCGCACATCGAACAGCCGCTGGTTGGGCCGCCGGTGGTGAATGTATTGGCGCTGAATATGGCGCTGGAAAACCTGTAGATCGGTGTTGCTCGCGAAGGCGGCCGCTCAATCACCACCTCAACACCTGAAAGAAGAGAACTTCAAGCATGAGTGACTCCGGCCGCGCCGACGCGCTGTTAGCAGACCTGCCCCGCGATGGCCGTGGCCGGCTCAAGGTTTTCCTCGGCGCCGCGCCCGGTGTCGGCAAGACCTACGCCATGCTGCAAGCGGCTCATACGCAACTGCGTCAAGGGGTGAAAGTCATCGCCGGCGTGGTCGAAACTCACGGCCGCGCTGAAACCGAAGCGCTGCTCGGCGGACTTCCGCAGCAGCCGTTGGTGCGCTCGGAATACCGTGGCGTGATGCTCGAAGAAATGGACCTCGACGGGCTGTTGGCGGCCAAGCCGAAACTGGTGCTGGTCGACGAACTGGCGCACAGCAACGCCCCCGGCAGCCGACACGCCAAGCGTTGGCAAGACATCCAGGAATTGCTCGCCGCCGGCATCGATGTGTTCACTACGGTCAACGTCCAGCACCTCGAAAGTTTGAACGACCAGGTGCGCGGGATCACCGGTGTGCAGGTCCGCGAAACGCTGCCGGACTGGGTCCTGCAAGAAGCCTACGAACTGCTGCTGATCGACTTGCCGCCGCGCGAGTTGCTTGAGCGCCTGCGCGACGGCAAGGTCTACGTGCCGGAGCAGGCGCGGGCGGCCATCGATGCATTTTTCACCCAGACCAACCTTACCGCCCTGCGCGAGATGGCGATGCAAACCGCCGCCGCGCAGGTCGATAACGACCTGGCGCAAGGTTATCGCCAACTCGGTCAAGCGGCCCCGGCGGTGCGCGGTCGGCTGCTGGTCGGCGTCGATGGCGATGCGCAGGCCGAGCGGCTGGTGCGGCACGCCAGCCGCGTCGCCCAGCGCCGGCATCTGCCCTGGAGCCTGGTGCATGTCGACAACGGCAGTGTGCGTGACGAGCAATCGCGTCTGCGCCTGCAAAGTGCCCAGCAATTGGCCGAGCGTCTGGGCGGCGAAGTGGTGTTGCTGCGTGCCGGTGAAGTGGCCAAGACCCTGATTCAGCACGCCGCCGAACGCCGCGCCAGTCTGGTGCTGGTCGGTCAATCGCGGCAGCGTTTGCGTCGACGGTTGTTCGGTGGCGGCCTGGCCTCACGCCTGCTGCGCGATGCGCGCGGGTTGGAAATCAACGTCCTCGACAGCGATCACCCGCAGCATCAGCCACGCCAGCGTTCGACACAGTCGCTGGTGTGGTTCGACTACGCGTTGGCGGTGGTGGCGACGGTGTTGGCCAGTGCCTTGGCCTGGGCCGTGGCGAGCGTGTTGCCGCTGCCGAATATCTCGCTGGTGTTCCTCGCCGCCGTGTTGCTGGTGGCGGTGCGCAGCAGCCTTGGCCCGGCGTTGGTCTGTGCGGGCCTGTCATTTCTGACCTACGACTTTCTGTTCATTCCACCGAATTTCTCTTTCAGCATTCAGCGCGAAGAAGACGTGCTGACGTTGCTGTTCTTCCTGTTGATGGCCGCGCTCACCGGCAACCTCGCGGCGCGCCAGCGGCGACAGTTGCAGGCGCTGCGTGACACGCAGGAAGAAACCAGCGAACTGCTCGATCTGTCGCGCAAACTCACCGCCGCCACCGATCGCCAAGCCGTGGTCAGCGCCGCCGCGCAACACCTCAACGGCTGGAGCGACCTGAAGCTGTGCCTGCTCAACCGCGACGGCCAGGGCGGCTGGAAAGTCGAAACCGGTGGTCCGCTGGAGTTCTCTGAAGCTGAACGCGCGGCTGCTGATTGGGCCTGGCAACACGATCAGCCGGCAGGCGCCGGTACCGGCACGTTGCCGCTCGGACGTTGGTGGTGGTGGCCGCTGTCGGTTGAAGACGGCCCGCTGGCGCTGCTCGGCGTGTGTGCCAAAGAAGGCCAGACGTTGAGCGGCCAGCGCCGGCGTTTGCTCACGGCACTGAGCCAGCCGCTGGCGCAGGCGCTGGCCCGCGCGCAACTGGCGGAAGACCTGGAAGCGGCGCGGTTGCACGGCGAAACCGAACAACTGCGCAGCGCCTTGCTGGCGTCGGTGTCCCACGATTTGCGCACGCCGCTGACCTCGATGCGCGGCAGCATCGACAGCCTGCTGGCGCTTGGCGAAGCCATCCCGCTGGAGGATCGTCGCGAGCTGCTCGAAGGCACTCGCGATGAAGCGGAACGCCTCGACCGCTACATTCAAAACTTGCTGGACATGACCCGCCTCGGTCACGGCGCGCTGAAGCTGGCGCGGGACTGGGTGTCGCCGGCCGACATCGTCGGCAGTTCGCTCAATCGGCTGCGTGCGGTGCTGGCGCCGTTGCAGGTCAGCACCGACGTGCCGCCGGAGTTGCCGTTGCTGTACGTGCACGCCGCGCTGATCGAACAGGCGTTGGTCAATGTCCTGGAAAACGCGGCACGCTTTTCGCCGCCTCACGGGCGTTTGCAACTGCGCGCCGGCGCCGACGACAGCGAATTGTTTTTCTCGGTCAGCGACGAAGGGCCGGGGATTCCGCAGGAGGAGCGGGCGAAGATTTTCGACATGTTCTACACCGCCGCGCGCGGTGACCGGGGCGGGCAGGGCACCGGGCTCGGCCTGGCGATTTGTCAGGGGATGGTCGGCGCGCACGGCGGGCGGATCAGCGTGGCGGAGGGCATTGAAGGACGCGGCACGTGCATCACACTTCACCTGCCGTTGCAGGCGCAGCCGGACGCAGAAATTGAAAGTTGAAAGTGAGCGCCGAAAGTGAAGCCTGATACCCTCTGGACATCTCCATGCCGCGATCAGAAACCATGAGCCAGACCGCGACCATCCTGGTCATCGACGACGAACCGCAGATCCGCAAATTCCTGCGCATCAGCCTCGTCTCACAAGGCTACAAAGTGCTGGAAGCCGGCACCGGCAACGAAGGGCTGGCGCAGGCCGCGCTGAACAAACCGGACCTGCTGGTGCTCGACCTCGGCTTGCCGGACATGGACGGCCAGCAAGTGCTGCGCGAGTTCCGCGAATGGTCGA
Organism: Pseudomonas sp. NPDC086278; assembly: GCF_050280905.1. Classification (NCBI taxonomy): domain Bacteria; kingdom Pseudomonadati; phylum Pseudomonadota; class Gammaproteobacteria; order Pseudomonadales; family Pseudomonadaceae; genus Pseudomonas; species Pseudomonas sp. NPDC086278. The sequence continues at coordinate 39,425 of NZ_JBNNWE010000048.1, read as the reverse complement.
CGGTGCCGGTGCTGGTGTTGTCGGTGCGGGCCAGCGAAGGGCAGAAAGTCGAAGCCCTGGATGGCGGCGCCAACGACTACGTGACCAAGCCGTTCGGCATTCAGGAGTTTCTTGCCCGAGTGCGCGCATTGTTGCGTCAGGCCCCGGTGGGCGAGGCGCAACAAGCGGCATTGACCTTCGGCCCGTTGACCGTGGACCTGGCGTATCGGCGGGTGTTGCTCGACGGCACTGAAGTGGCGCTGACCCGCAAGGAATATGCGGTGCTGGCGCAACTGGCGCGACACCCGGGGCGGGTGATCACGCAGCAGCAATTGCTCAAGGACATCTGGGGGCCGACCCATACCGAAGACAGCCATTATTTGCGGATCGTGGTGGGGCATTTGCGGCAGAAACTGGCGGATGATCCAACCCTGCCGCGGTTTATCGTGACCGAGGCGGGGGTTGGGTATCGGTTGTTGAGCGAGGGCAGTCTTTGACGCTGTATTGCCTGAACTGGCGCCTTCGCGAGCAAGCCCGCTCCCACATTTGACGGTGTACACAGATCCACTGTGGGAGCGGGCTTGCCCGCGAAGGGGCCCTGCCATTCACTCGAGAACCTCAGGCCTCGCGCTCACTCTCATACCGATCCAGCGTATCCCGCGCAATCTCCCGTCCCAGCGCGATCAACTCCGGCGCTTTGTAGAACTCAAAAAAACGGCAAACCCGCTTCGGCACGTTGATCAGGATATCCGGCGGATACCCGGCAATCTTGTACTGCGCCAGCGACGTCTGCATCACCTCGAAACTCTGGTTGATCAAATCCAGCAAGGATGCCGGCCCGACGTTGTCGATGATGAACGATCCCGTGGCCGACTTCGGCGCCCCTTCGCGCTCGGGCGCAGCGGCCGGTTGCTGCGCTTCGGGTGCTGCCGACTCGATCCACGGATTGATCTCGGCCGCTTCGGCCATCAACGCTTCCTTCTCCAGCAACAGTAATTGTTCGGCCTGCTTGCGGCGGAACGGCAACTTCGACCCCAGCGAGTTGATCAAGCTGTCGAAACGGCTCTTGAACGCTGGCGGGCGCTGGATGACCGGCAATTGGTAATGGCGCTGGTTGGTGGAGTTGAGGTTGACCGCGATGATCAGGTCGCAATGACTCGACACCACCGGCACGATCGGCAACGGGTTGAGAATGCCGCCGTCCACCAGCATGCGATTGCCCTGCATCACCGGGGTAAACAGGCTCGGGATCGCCGCCGAGGCGCGCATTGCCTGGTGCAGGCAACCTTCCTGGAACCAGATTTCCTGCTGATTGGTCAGGTCCGTAGCGACCGCCGTGTAGGGAATGCGCAGGTCTTCGATATTGATCTCGCCGACGATCTTGCGGATCTGCCCGAAGACTTTCTCGCCGCGAATCGCACCCAGGCGAAAACTGACGTCCACCAGCCGCAAGACGTCGAGGTAATCCAGGCTTTCGATCCAGTTGCGATAGTCGTCGAGTTTACCGGCGGCGTAGATCCCGCCGACCACGGCGCCCATCGAGCAGCCGGCAATGCAGGCGATGTCGTAACCTCGCCGTTCGATCTCTTCAATGACCCCAATGTGGGCGTAGCCCCGGGCCCCACCAGATCCCAGTACCAGTGCGACGCGCTTTTTCATGAATCGCCCTCGTCTGACAAGGCTCAACAATGCACCCATCGAGGGGCGCGCTTCAATCGCTATGGTCGCGCGAGGAGCCAGGGCGTCGTTTTTTCGACACTCCGTGGCGGCAGCCGCGTATTCTTGCCGGCGCTACAGTTTTGGTGGCGCGGGCCAGGCACTTTTCCCGTGCCAGGCCGTCATACCTGCACGACTGTTTACCTATTTTGAGGTGTTATCGATGAAAGCCTGGATCTGTGTGCCTTTGATTGCCTTGGCGCTCGCCGGTTGTGCTGGCAAAACGGCTTACCGTGAAAGCTGCGGCAGCCAGATCGACGCCGCCTGGCATGAACTGGACCTGGCCAAGGCCGAAGGTTTCGCCGGGACCGTCAGCTATTCGAAGGCGCTGTCGTTGCTGACCGGTGCCAAGACCCAGCAGCAATTCGAAGCCTACGAAGGTTGCACCAGCAAGGCCGAGAAGGCTCGCTTCTACATTCGTGAGTCGCGCGCCGGCCGTTGAGGCATGATGGCGTGATTCGGGGGCAATTCGGTTCAGGGAGCAAGCGATGTCTGCGTTGGTTGATCGGTTAGTGGCTCATGTGTTGGGCCTTGAAGTCCGTTTGCTGGCCTGTCAGGCACGCTTGAGTGCCCGCACCGACCCTGAAGCGTTGCACGATCTGCGCACCACGGTTCGCCGTTTGCGCAGCCTGCTGCGACCGCTTCGCGGCTTGCCCGGCGTCGAACAGCTGGAAGCGGCGGCCTCGGCGGTGGGCCAATTGACCACGCCGTTGCGCGACCGTGAGGTGTTGGCGGCGTACTTGCTCGAACACGAGCAACCCGAGGCGGCGCAGCGGCGCATGGCGCAAATGGCCGAGGCTTATCCGGCGGTGGCGACCAGTGCCGAGGTCACACAATTGCTGATGATCCTCGACGCCTTCCCGCGTTTTCTGCGTGCCTCCCAGCGTCAGGGCTTGCTCAAAGGCCTGCGCAAACGCATCGAAAAACGCCTGGCCAAACAATGGAAAAAACTCGACCACAGCTTGCATGATCCGGCCCATGACCGTCATTTGCTGCGCCTGCTGATCAAGCGGGTGCGCTACGGCATTGAAGCCTATCCCGAACTGGACCGCCTGCCTGAAGCCGCGTTGCCACATTTGAAGGCGGCGCAAGCGGCCTTGGGCGATTGGCACGATTGCTGGCAGTGGCTGGCCCGCGCTGAAGTGGAAGCCGATTTGCGGCCTTGCGTCGCGGTCTGGAAAACCACCATGGCCAAGGCCGAACGGCGCGCAGATCGCGTACTCGACAAACTCGGTGCGGCCTGTTTCAACGCCTGAAGCCTGGCAATCCCAATGCGGGAGCAGGCTCGCTGCCACAGTGGTTCGGCGTGAATTTGCTCGAGACGCGGCTTTTCTGTCAGTCAATTTGGCCGGAATGGGCGCTGTGTCGCTTCCTTCAGGTCGATAAGATCCCTTCACCCTTTTCTGCTCATTGAGGTTTTCATGCGCTTTTCCGATCTGCTCGACGCTGTTCGCAGTCAGCCGCTGGCGCTGTCCATTCCGGCCGAATGGGGGCAGGGGCGGGCCAGTTTCGGTGGCCTGGTCGCCGCGTTGCAGTTGGAAGCCATGCGCGCAAAAGTGTCGGCGGAGCGCCCGGTGCGTTCACTGGCCATTACCTTTGTCGGCCCTGTCGAGCCCGAAGTGCCGGTGAGTTTCGAAGTCGATGTGCTGCGCGAAGGCAAGGCCGTCAGCCAGGTGCTGGGGCGGGCGATGCAGAAGGGCCAGGTGGTGACGTTGATTCAGGGCAGCTTTGGCGCCTCGCGGCCATCCGAAGTGGCGGTCGCCGCTGAGCCGGCACCTGAAATGAAGCATTGGGACGAGTGCCCGGAGCTGCCTTACATCAAAGGCGTGACCCCGGAATTCATGCGGCATCTGGCAATGCGCTGGGCGGTGGGCGGCATGCCGTTTACCGGCAACACATCCCGTACGATGGGCGGCTGGGTGCGTTTGCGCGGGGATGTGCAGGAAGAGCGCGTCAGCGAATCGCATCTCCTCGCACTCGTTGACGCGTGGCCGCCGGCGGTGTTGCCGCACCTGAAAAAACCGGCGATGGGCAGCACGCTGACCTGGACCATCGAATTCGTTCAGCCGCTGATGGAACTCAGCACGCTGGACTGGTGCAAATACCTGGTTGAAATCGAGCACGCGGCCGACGGCTATGGTCACACGGCCGCGAAGCTATGGAGCGCGCAGGGGCAATTGATCGCCATGAGCCGGCAGACCGTAACGGTCTTTGCCTGATCAGTGACGACGGTGGCGTTCACGCCAGGCGCGCCACCAGCCGCCGCTGAGCAAAAACCGGGGAAAGGTCAGGAACTGCTCGACCAGCAAGCGCGATACCGCGTCTTTGCGGTCGGTGAACGGCTCGGCGGCTTGCGCCTCCAGGCTGTGACCATGGCGCTGCAAACCCAGCGCGGCGAGCAGGCCGATCACGCCGACGGCGATGTTCAAGAAGCTCAAGCCGAAGACCCCGGACACAATCAGCAGAAACGCCACGATGAACAGCGGCACGGCAATCAGGTGCAGCACCAGATTGGTCGGGTGCTGGTGATTGTTCGGGTAGGCGCGCCATTGCCAGGCGGGAAGGTTGGGGTGACGTTTGCCCATGATGCTAATCCTCGATCCATGCTGAACACAGGCTTGAAGAATAGGCGGGGCATCGAAGCGCGGCGAATCGAGGTTGGCTATGGGATTGATAGCGGACACGTTCAAGACGAATGTCAGCCGGCCTGACGCTGTCGCCGCCCGGAGCAAGCCAGCTGCGGGCGGCGTTCCGACGATGAGCATCTCAGAATTTCAACTGCCCGATGGCCTTGCTCAATTCCCCGGCCAGCGTCGCTAATTCATTACTGGTCGTCGCCGAATCCACGGTCTGGCGCACGGTGTTCTCGGTCACATCACGAATGCTCACCACGGCCCGGTTCATCTCTTCCGCCACGTGACTCTGCTGCTCGGCCGCCACCGCAATCTGCGTGTTGCTTTCACGCATCTGCGCCACCGCACCGGTGATTTGCGCCAAGGCGACGCCGGCCTCCTGAGCCTGTTGCACGCAATCGTCAGCCTTGAACGAACTCTCTTGCATGAAGTCCACCGCGTCGCGCGTACCGGCCTGCAACGCGGTGACCATGACCGTGATTTCATCGGTCGACGCCTGCACTCGCTTGGCGAGGTTGCGCACTTCGTCGGCGACCACTGCGAAACCGCGCCCCATGTCACCGGCCCGCGCCGCTTCGATGGCCGCGTTGAGCGCCAGCAAATTGGTTTGTTCGGCAATGCTGTGAATGACACCGACGACGCCGTTGATCTTCTGACTGTCCTCGGCCAGGCGCTGGATCATCTCGGCGGTTTGCTGCACGCCGGTCGACAACCCGGCAATCGACGCTTGCACCCGACTGACCACGGCCTGACCGCTGCCCGCCAGCGCGTCGGCACTTTGCGACAGGTCGCGGGTGGCGCCGGCGTGTTGGGCAATGTGATAGACGGTGGCGGTCATTTCATTGATCGCGGTGGCGGCTTGATCGGTTTCACTTTGCTGGCCGAGCATGCCGTGGCGCACTTCGTTCATGCTCGACGCCAACCGCGCCGCGCCCTCATCCAACTGCCGGGCGGTGCTGGCGACGGTGTTGACCACTCGCTGATAACCCGCCTGCATGGCGTTGAACGCGTTGGCCATCTGCCCGACTTCGTCCGTGCAGGCGAGCGGCACGCGGGCCGACAAGTCACCGGTTTTCTCAACGTGCAGCATCACGTCTTTCAAGGTGTTGAGCTGGCTGAGCAGGAAGCGGATCAACAACTGCGATGCGCCGAGCATCGCCAGCATCAGGATGAACACCGCCACCGCGTAGTTGGCAAAACGTTCGCCGAACACTTGGCTCAGGCTGGGGCCATAGGCGACGACGGCAACGTGCTGACCGTCGGGCCGGGTGAAAACCTCGGCGCCCATCAGCGGGTTATCGCCCAACAGCGGCATCGCATTGATTTCGACCCAACCGTTACTGTCGGACACCAGCAGAATCGGCTGCCCGTTCAGGCTCGGCGACTGTCCGCGATTGAACGTCAGCAGGTTCTCGGCGCTGGGCAACGGCTGACCCGCAGGCCACGCGCCAAGTAACCGCGCCTGCGCCTGGGCGTTCGCTTGCGACGCGTGGCTGCGGGCCTGTTGTTCGAGTTGCACGGCGTACAACACCAACAGCAGGGTGGTGACAAAGGCGACCGCGTTGACCGCCCAGAACTTGTACTTCAGCGAGATGTTGCTAAGCCAGGCACCCATGGAAGGTTTTCTCTGAAAGCGGAAACAGCATTGGCAAGGTGCCAGCATTGTGCCGTTACTCAGGTGCCTGGACTTTGATGCAGGTCAATGTGGGAGCGAAGCTGTGGTGAGGGGGGCTGTGGTGAGTTGAGTTGCTGTGGTGAGGAGGGCTGCTGTGGTGAAGGGGTTTGTTGTGGTGAAGGGGTTTGTTGTGGTCAGGGGGCTTGCTGTGGCGAGGGGGCTTGCCCCCGTTGGACTGCGCAGCGGTCCTGGATCTTGATTTTTCGGGGCCGCTTCGCGACCCAACGGGGGCAAGCCCCCTCGCCACAGGCCCTCTCACCACAGCAAGCCCCCTGACCACAGCAACCCTCTGGCCAAAGGTTGCTTGCTTCGGCAGGGGGGCGCTGAGATTACTGGGCGATTGCAGGCAACCCGAAGAATGCCCGTGCACACGCAGTGGTATGCGCCGCCAGGTCTTCCTCGGTTTCCCCGCGATGCACCGCCACTTCACGCAATACTTCAGTCAAATACGCCGGCTCATTGCGACCGTTTTTCGGTTTGGGTCGCAAGCTGCGCGGCAACAGGTACGGCGCATCGCTCTCGAGCATCAAGCGTCCGCGTTTGATTTCCTTGACCAGCGGATGCAAATGAGTGCCCCGGCGCTCGTCGCAGATCCAGCCGGTAATGCCGATGTGCAAATCCAGATCGAGGTAGCTGAACAGCGCCTTTTTCTCACCGGTAAAGCAATGCACTACCGCTGCCGGCAATTGATCGCGGTAATCGCGCAGGATTTCCAGCAGTCGCTGACTGGCGTCGCGTTCGTGGAGGAACACCGGTAATTGCAGCTCCACCGCCATCGCCAAGTGCTCTTCGAGAACTTTTTCCTGCTGCGGTCGCGGCGAGAAATCACGATTGAAATCGAGCCCGCATTCACCGACGGCCACGGCGTTCGCTTCGTTGAGCACGCTGCGCAGGCGCTGGGCGCTGTCGGCGTTCCAGTCGCTGGCGGAGTGAGGATGAATACCGGCGGTGGCGAACAGCCGTTGCGCCGTTTCGTCCAGGTGCCGGCATAGCTCCAGCGCCTGTTCGCTGCCTTCGACGCTGGTGCCGGTCAGCACCAGTTGGCAGACCCCGGCGGCGTACGCGCGGTCGAGCACCGCTTGATGTTTGTCGGCGAAACTGGGGTTGGTCAGGTTGACGCCGATATCGATGAGTTGCATGGTGCTACCTCGGACCAAAGGCCGGAAAGCATATCAGAGCTGTAGATTTATAAGAAAAGCCAAGAACTACAACGAGTTAAAGCTGTCTCTTGATGCCGCGAGACAGGTCAGGGTGGTCAAGGTGCCACCACTGTGCCAGTCTTTCGCACTTTGCCAGCGCTCATGGCGCTCTGTTTCTGACGTCCGATTTCATGATTTTTTTGGAAATCGGCCCAGTAATCTTTCCGGAGAGTGGATGACACGTCCCTCGATTTTGCTACTGCTGTGTGGTTCGTTGCTGCTGCCGATGCCGGCGGTCGCACGTCTGGCCGGCCCGCTGCAAGCCGTGCCGGCGGCCAAGGTCCGTGATCTGGCAGAGATTCGCAACAGTCGCGTGCTGCGGGTGCTGGTCAACCAGAGCCGTAACAGCTCGGGCGAAGTCCAGGGCCAGGCCATCGGCATCGAATACCACCGCTTGCGTGCGTTCGAGCAATACCTCAACGGCCATGCCCGTGACGGTCAGGAAATCACCCTCAAGATCATCCCTAAATCCAAAGATCAATTGCTCGGGGCGTTGCAGCGCGGGGAGGGCGATCTGGTCGCGCCGGGGGAATTGCTCGATTTGCAGGCGGGCCACGCCGTCAGCAGCAGTGAACCGATTGCCAGCAACATCCCTCTCGTGCTGGTCGGCATCAAGGGTGAGCGGCGCTACACCAAAGTGGAGCAGCTCTCGGGTAAAACCCTGGCGTTGCCCACGGGCAGTGCGGCCGGGGAGGCGATCAGCCAGATCAATTCAAAGCTGGCCTTGCACAAACTGGCACCGGTGAAAGTCGAATGGGTCGACCCCAGCCTGGCGGTCGAGGATGTGCTGGAGATGGTTCAGGGGGGGATTTTTCACCTGACCATCGTCGAGCAACCGATTGCCGAGCGCTGGGGCAAAATCCTGCCGAAGTTGCGCTTTGATCGCCAAGTGCTGATCAGCGATCCGGGCGAGGAATACTGGTTCGTGCGCCGCGATGCCTCGATGTTGCGCGCGAGCATCGATCGCTTTCTGACGACTTACAAGAAGCCGTCGGATCAGGATGCCGCCTTCCTGCGGATCTATCGCCGCTTGTATCAAGTGCACTATCCACTGGCCAAGGCTGATCGCCAGCGCCTGGAAAAACTGCGTCCGGTACTGCAAAAACACGCCGACGCCCAAGGCATGGACTGGCTGAATCTGGCCGCGCTGGCGTTCAAGGAGTCGGCGCTGCAACCCAGTGCCCGCAGTGGCGGCGGCCCAACCGGCCTGATGCAAATTACCCCGTCCGCTGCCCAGCGGGTCGGGGTCAATAATATTCAGGAACTCGACGCCAATGTGCAGGCTGGCGCCAAGTACCTGGCAATGATTCGTCGCAAGTTCTTCGCCAGCCCCAAACTCAATGAACGCGAGCGCATGGCGTTCGTGCTGGCGGCCTACAACATCGGGCCGGAGCGGGTCCAGGGTATGCGCGCCGAGGCACGGCGGCGCGGGTTGAATCCAAATCAGTGGTTTTTCCAGGTCGAGCGGATCGCCATGGAGCAGGTGGGCATGGGGCCCGTCAGCTATGTTAATAGCGTGAACAAGTATTACTTGGCGTTCGACCGTGAGCGGGCGTCGTTGGAGCCTCAGGGACAGAAAGTTGCCTCACGGAAATGATCGGTTAAATTGATATTTATGCTGCAATAATTGCGCTTCAAACATTAAATTAACCGATTAATATAGCGACCAACCAACACACAATCACACAATGGATGACACAGCATGAGCTCACTGATCAACAAGGTACTGTTTACCCGCGCCGGTTTCGGCCTGACCGTGGTACGCATCGTTGTCGGGATCATCTTCGCGGCCCACGGCTCCCAGAAACTCTTCGGAATGTTTGGTGGTTATGGCATTGCCGGCACCGCGCAATACATGGAAAGCCTCGGTCTGGCACCGGGTCACCTGATGGCGATTCTGTCCGGTGGTACCGAGTTCTTTGGCGGCCTGGCGCTGATCATTGGCCTGCTGACACGCCCGGCGGCATTGGGGCTGACTTTCCTGTCGCTGGTGGCCATTTTCTCGGTGCACATCCATAACGGGCTGTTCATGGCCAACAACGGTTACGAGTTTGCCCTGGCGCTGCTCGGTGGCAGCATCGCAATCCTGATCGAAGGTGCCGGCAAGCTGTCGGTTGACCGCGCGATCACCGACTGACCGCTCTGGCTCAACGAAAAGGCCCGCAATCTGCGGGCCTTTTTTGTTGTGCGTCATTCTTGACACTGTCCGGTCAGCTTCTCTAGGATGTTGCCCATGCGCCGATTTAAACAGCTACTTGCGGGGCGCCAGGTGACTCATCCAGTTGCCGACAGAAGCCTGAAACAGGCTTCGAAATACCGCTAAAGCGCTGGTTCGGTGTTGCCTCTCACCTGCCATGCAGACATTTGAGGCTGAGACACGACACGATGAATGCACTAAGCCCCGTTGTACGCCCCGCGCCGATCACGGCCCACCTCACCCAGCGCAATCCAAAAATCCTGCTTGGCGGTAAACATCAGCCGACGCTGTTGCGTTATCTGGATGGCTGGCCACGTCGTACCGGCGGGCCCGCAGCCTTCCTGATCCAGTTTGTCGAAGACGGTGGATCACTGGCTCGATTCGCCAGCGACAGTTTCGATCTGGCGGTGATTCAATCGCCCAGCCTTGACGACGCGCCGCAAGTGATCAAACAACTGACTCGAGTTGCCCGACAAGGCTTGATCACCCGCCGCTGAGTGTTAGCGCTTTGCCGCTTACAGGTATTCGATTGCCACGATGTACACGCACTGCTCACCGGTCGGTGTCTGGACCCGGACTTCGGCGTCCAGCGCCTTGCCGATCAGGGCGCGGGCGAGGGGCGAGTCGATGCTGATCAGGCCCAGTTTCAGGTCCAGTTCATCAGGGCCGACGATGCGGTAGCGTGACTCTTTGCCGTCTTCATCTTCGATGGTGACCCAGGCGCCGAAGTAGACCTTGTTCGGATCGCTGGGCTTCTCGCTGACTACCTTGAGCGCTTCGAGGCGCTTGGTGAGAAACCGCACGCGACTGTCGATCTCGCGCAGCATTTTTTTGCCGTAGGTATATTCGGCGTTCTCGGAGCGATCGCCTTGCGCGGCGGCCTCGCTCACCGACTGCGTCACCTGTGGCCGACGCACATGCCAAAGTTCATGAAACTCGGCCCGCATCCGCGCTTCACCTTCGGGGGTGATCAGCGCGGTTCCGGCGGTGCGAGGAGGGCGATAGCGGCTCATGGCAACTTCTTGTGAGGGCGAAGGGCTGAGTCTATCAACCCTCGCGCAGCACTGTCAGGGGGCTGGCGTTCAGCGCGCGACGCGTACCGAAGACGCCGGCGCCACCGATCAGCACCGCGCCGATCAAAGGCAACACCAACAGCCACGGATGCGGGTGCCACGGCAGGTCGAAGGCGTAGCGGTACAACACCAGGCTCACCAGTTCCGAGCCTAGCGCCGCCAGCAATCCGCTGACCGCACCGAGCAGACCGAACTCGATCCGCCGGGCCTTCACCAACAATTGCCGCTCGGCACCCAGCGCTCGCAACAGCGCACCTTGGCGAATGCGTTCATCAAGCGTTGCCTGCAAGCCCGAGAACAGCACTGCCATGCCGGCCGCCAACACAAACAACAACACGTATTCCACCGCCAGAGTGACTTGGGCGAGGATGCTGCGCAGCTGCTCCAGCAAGGCTTCTACTTGCAGAATGGTCACCGCCGGGAAGCTGCGGGACAAGTCGACAATCTGCTGATCGTGACCCGCCGCCAGATAGAAACTGGTCAGGTACGTCGCCGGCAAATCCTTCAGGGTGCCGGGTTGGAAGATCATGAAGAAGTTCGGCTGGAAATTGTCCCAGTTGATCTCCCGCAGGCTGGTGACTTTCGCTTCGCGATTAACCCCGCCGACGGTAAACACCAGGTGATCGCCGAGCTTGAGCTTCAGACTTTCGGCAACCTTGCCTTCGACCGACACGCCCGGAACGTCGTCAGCCGGTTGATCGCTCCACCAATTGCCCGATGTGAGTTTGTTGCCTGCTGGCAGGTCCGCTGCCCAGGTCAGGCTCAGGTCGCGCTGGATCGCTCGATCACCCGCCGAATCCTTGCTGACGATGTCCTGCACCGGCTCGCCATTAATGCTGATCAGCCGCCCCGGCACCACCGGATAAAGTGGCGCTGATTGTGCCGACAGTTCGATCAGGCGATCAGTGAACGCCTGTTTGTCGGCGGGCAGGATGTTCAGCGCGAAATAGTTGGGCGCATTTTTCGGCAGCTGGTTTTGCCAGGTGTCCAGCAGCTCGCCACGTAACAATGCGATCAACGCCATCGACAGCAGGATCAAACCGAAGGCCAGCGACTGGCCCGCCGCCGCCAGTGGGTGACGAAGCAACTGGCCCAGGCCCAGACGCCACGGTAGCGAAGCGCGAGCGAGCAGCCGGCGCAGGCTGTTCAGTAGCAGCAACAGCAAACCGCCGAGCACCACCGCAGCAATGACGCCGCCACCGAGCAGGGCGAACGTCAGCACCAGATCCAGGCTCAGGCGCCACATGATCAGGCCGAGTGCGCCCAATGCGGCGCCATAGACCATCCAGGTGCTGGACGGAATCGGCAGCATGTCCCGACGCAACACCCGCAGCGGCGGCACCCGACCCAATGCGGCGAGCGGTGGCAGCGCAAAACCGGCCAGCGCCACCAGGCCGGTGCCGATCCCGGCAATGGCCGGAAACAGGCCGCCCGGTGGAACATCGGTCGGCAACAGGTCATGCAACAGCGCAAACAGCCCCAGCTGTGCGAGCCAGCCAATCAATGCGCCGCTGAGGCTGGCGAGCAAGCCGAGCACCGCCAACTGCAAACTGAACAGCACCATGGTTTCCCGACGGGACAGACCCAGGCAACGCAGCAATGCACTGGCATCAAATCGACGTGTGGCGAAGCGCGTCGCCGACAACGCCACCGCGACACCGGACAGCAGGACTGCCACCAGACTTGCCATGTTCAAATAACGTTCGGCCATGCCCAGTGCGCCACCGATTTGTCGGTTGCCGTCGCGAGCGTCTTGAATGCGCTGGTTGGCGGCGAGGCCAGGCTTGATCAATTGCCGATAGATTTCCAGCGCTTCGGGCTTGCCGCGCCAGAGTTCGCGGTAACTGACCCGGCTGCCGGGTTGCACCACGCCGGTCGCGGCGAGGTCGCTGAGGTTGATCAGCACACGCGGCGTCAGGCTGTAGAAATTGCCGGCGCGGTCCGGCTCGTAGGTCAGGACTCGCGCCAGTTTCAGGGGGCGCATGCCGACGTCGATGCTGTCGCCGATCTTCAAGTCCAGCGCGGTCAGCAGTCGGGCTTCGACCCACGCTTCACCCGGTTGCGGTCCGCCGCCGGATGTTTCCGGGGCAAAGGGCGCCGGGGCGCTTTTCAGTTCGCCGCGTAGCGGGTAGACATCGTCTGCCGCTTTGATGCTGGACAGCTGAATCCCGTTGTCAGTGGCGATGACGCTGGAAAACTCCACCACTTGCGCATGTTCGAGCCCCAGCTCAGTGCCGCTTTTGATCTGCTCGGGGCGCGCCGGCGAGCTGCCCTCCAGCAGCAGGTCGGCACCGAGAAACTCAGTGGCACGCAACATCATGGCGTCGTTCAAACGCGCGCCGAAATAGCCGATGGCGGTGCTCGCCGCGACGGCAACCACGAGGGCGAAGAACAACACGCGCAACTCACCGGCGCGGGCGTCGCGCAGCAATTGGCGGATAGCAAGACTGAACAGGCGCAACAGCGGCAGGCGTGCCATCAAGGCTCCAGAGGGGCGACCAGCAGGCCGGCTTCAAGGCGGATCAGGCGCCGGCAACGATGTGCCAGGCGTTCGTCGTGGGTCACCAGTACCAGGGTCGTACCGCGTTCCTGGTTGAGTTCAAACAGCAGATCGCTGATGCGCTCACCGGTGTGGCTGTCGAGGTTGCCGGTGGGTTCATCGGCAAACAACACGTCCGGCTCGGCAGCGAACGCACGGGCAATCGCCACGCGCTGCTGTTCACCGCCGGAGAGCTGGCGCGGCGAGTGAGTCAGGCGCTGGCCCAGGCCAACCCGTTGCAGCAATTCGGTGGCGCGCGCCCGGGCGTCTTTACGACCGTCGAGTTCCAGCGGCAGCATGACGTTTTCCAGCGCATTGAGGCTGTCGAGCAACTGGAAGGACTGGAAGACAAAACCGACGTGTTCGGCGCGGATGCGCGCGCGCTGGTCTTCGTCGAGAGTGCTCAGGCCTTGCCCGGCCAGCGTGACCTCGCCACTGCTTGGCAGGTCAAGACCGGCGAGCAAGCCGAGGAGGGTAGATTTGCCGGAACCGGACGCGCCGACGATGGCCAGGCTGTCGCCCTTGTTCAGTTCCAGGCTGAGTTCGTGCAGGATAGTCAGTTCACCTTCCGCGCTGGGAACCACTTTGCTGAGGTTCTTCGCGGTGAGAATGCTTGAGCCCATGGAGAATCCGATGCGTGTGTGGTTTTTGAGTGCTGGCCTGGCCTTGATGTGCATGGCCCAGAACGCAGCGGCGGGAACAGTCCTGATCGTTGGCGATAGTATCAGCGCCGGTTTCGGACTGGATACCCGCTTGGGGTGGGTGTCTTTGCTTGAGCAACGGCTCAAGCGCGAAGGTTTCGACGATACGGTGGTCAATGCGTCCATCAGCGGCGACACCAGCGCCGGAGGCCAGGCGCGCCTGCCCGCGCTGCTTGCAGAGCATAAACCGGACCTGGTCATCCTCGAATTGGGCGGCAATGACGGCCTGCGCGGAATGCTGCCAACGCAATTGCAACAAAACCTTGCAGCGATGATCGACAGCTCCAAAGCCAGCGGCGCCAAAGTGCTGCTGCTCGGCATGCAGCTGCCACCCAATTACGGCAAGCGCTACACCGAGGCCTTTGCCGAGGTTTTCGGCAATGTCGCCAACGAGAAAAAGATCCCGCTCGTGCCATTCTTACTCGACGGCGTGGGCGGTCATCCGGAGCTGATGCAGGCCGACGGATTGCACCCGGCCGTCGGGGCTCAGGACAAGTTGCTGGAAAATGTCTGGCCGACACTGAAACCGCTGCTTTGACGCTTTTCTAGTGGCGGTGTTTCGGCTAAGGTGGCGCCCCCGATTTGGAGGCCCCGATGCCACGTCCAGCCTGGTCCCTTTTTGCCTATCAACTGATCGAGCCTGACGAACAGCTGGACCTGTTCGCCTGCCAGGAAGTGCGGGTACATCTGGTGACCCGTCAGCTGGAACTGGGCGGTTCGGCCGATCGAACCTTGTGTGGCAGCCTGCTGCCGGCGCAACCGCGCTGGTCGAGTGTCGATCGCCGGGTGTTTCAGGATCAGCGCCTGTGCTCACTGTGCCGGGCCATCCTTGAATCGCAAAAACGTGGCACCTCGCCCATCTGGCCTGAGCTGCGTTTCGAGCTCTGAAGCCGAAAAAGATAGCGTGCTATCGGCCGACTCCCCGAATTTACGGGCGGCGGTGTACAATCCGGTTTTTTCCCCTTGTCGATCATGCGAAGGATTTTCCGGATGTTGCCGCGCTTTCCTGCCGTCACCCGCTGCCTGTCTCTTGCCGCCCTGTGTGTGGCAGGTCCCGTAGCCGCATTGGAGTTGCCCCTGCCACCGCCCGGTGAAGACATCATCGGCCAGGTTCAGGTGATCAAGGCCAAGTACGAAGACACTTTCGCCGACCTTGGCACTACCTACGATCTGGGTTATTCGGAAATGGTTGCGGCCAACCCGGGTGTCGATGCCTGGCTGCCGGGTGCCGGAACCGAAATCATCCTGCCGACGCGCTTCATCCTGCCGCCAGGCCCGCGTGAAGGTATCGTCATCAACCTGGCTGAATACCGCCTCTACTATTACCCGAAAGGCCGGAATGTGGTGTACACCTTCCCGCTGGGTATTGGTCGCGAGGGCTGGGGTTCACCGATCGCTCACACCACGATCACCGCCAAGACGCCGAACCCGACCTGGACCCCTCCAGCGTCGATCAAGGCCGAACACGCCGCAGACGGTGACCCGTTGCCGAACGTGGTGCCGGCCGGGCCGGACAACCCGCTGGGGCCATTCAAATTCAGCTTGGGCACGCCGGGCTACCTGATCCACGGTTCGAACAAGAAGTTCGGCATTGGCATGCGCACCAGTCACGGTTGCTTCCGCATGTTTAACAACAATGTGCTGGAAATGGCTGGCATGGTGCCGGTCGGGACGTCGGTGCGGATCATCAATGACCCGTACAAGTTCGGCATGAGTGGCGGCAAGGTCTATCTGGAGGCGCACACGCCGCTGGATGACAACGGCAACCCGTCGGTGGTCGACAAGCACACCGCCGTCATCAACGCGATGCTCAAGCGTGAAGACATCACCAACAACCTGCGCATGAACTGGGATGTGGTGCGCGACGTGGTCGCGGCTGAAGATGGTCTGCCAGTTGAAATCGCAGTGCCGAATACTTCGGCACCCATGGTCTCGAGCACGCCGGTCGATCTGCAGCAGTAACGCTTGAAATGAACCCGCCGACGCTCATCGCGTCGGCGGGTTTTTTATGGCCCGCAAGAAACATCAGGCAATAAAAAAGCCGACCCATAAATGGGTCGGCTTGATAACAACCCCGAAGGATTATTACTTGCGGCTAGCTTTGTCCAGCATGCGCAGAGCACGCTCGTTAGCTTCGTCAGCAGTCTGTTGTGCTTTTTGAGCAGCAGCCAGAGCTTCATCAGCTTTACGGTAAGCTTCGTCTGCACGAGCCTGGGAGCGAGCAGCTGCGTCTTCAGTAGCGGTCAGACGTGCTTCGGTTTCTTTCGATGCGCTGCTGCAACCGGTAGCCAGAACTGCGGCCAGAGCCAGAGCAGAGAATTTCAGAACGTTGTTCATCGTGTTCCCCTTCAAGGACTTTCTATTAAGTAGCTGTCTCCTCAGAGTGAGGAAATAGCCGGCGTACATACTACCCATTACTTGTAGTAAGTAAACTGACGTGTAGCAAGAAGCAAAAAAAATTGTAGGCGTTGATTCTTTTTCGAGCAACTTTTAACTGCATTGTTTAAAAAATACCCAGCCGGGAAGCCCGAGCCTGAGCGAGCCGGTGCGGAAAAGTTCCCTTCGCTCAGCGCTGTCTTTTCTGGTGTTTTGTAAAGCCTGTCTATATGGATTCGTCTGCACTTTTTACAGGTTTTGCGCAACGGCTCTCATAATCTTTATCCATCTAGAGGTGACTTTAAAAGCGCGCGCTCGTCTTAAGTCTCAACATCCGGCAATGTTCAGGCTATCGACCCGGGAAGATCTTTGGTCGAGCCGTCGCTGCGTAACCCGGAGCCGCGCCCGCTACCCCAGCATGATGACGAGCGCACCTTGAGCATTTCTGCCAATGGTGCCTACTATTTGATACGTGCTCGGTTGCGCGAGATTGGTGCAGTTCTTCTCGGTGTCCATTCAGGCACGGGGTGGCGTAGATGTTCCTTCGCCGGAAAAACATCGGTAAGGTAGGGGTCAGAATTCAAGACCCGCGAGGAGTAGTGATGAGCGAGGCGTTGTCCATCCACCATGACCAGGCTGGTCATCAGTTCGAGACCAATGTGGACGGTCATCGTGCCTACCTGACCTATATGGATCTGGGGAAACAGACCCTGGATATCTATCGCACCTTTGTGCCCAACGCATTGCGTGGGCGCGGGATTGCCGCGGCACTGACCGAGCAGGCGCTGCAATACGCCGAGGAAATGGGCTACACGGTGATTCCATCGTGCTCTTACGTTGAGCGCTACATGGAGCGTCACCAGCGGCACGCGGCCAAGCTGAGCCAGTAACCAGAAAACGCACACATAAAAAAACGCCGGGTTTAGCCCGGCGTTTTTTTGTCTGGTGAAAAGCGATCAGCCGCGATCGCGCTTCGGCAGTACGTCCTTGAGCTTGGCGTGCATGCTGCGCAAGGTATTTTCAGTGGCAGACCAATCGATGCAGGCATCGGTGATCGACACGCCGTATTGCAGGTCGGCGAGGTCTTTTGGAATGGCCTGTGCGCCCCAGTTCAAGTGGCTTTCGACCATCAGGCCGATGATCGACTGGTTGCCTTCGAGGATCTGGTTGGCGACGTTCTCCATCACCAGCGGTTGCAGGGCCGGGTCCTTGTTGGAGTTGGCGTGGCTGCAATCGACCATCACGTTCGGCTTGATCTTCGCCTTGTTCAGCGCTTGCTCGCACAGGGCGACGCTGACCGAATCGTAGTTCGGCTTGCCGTTGCCACCGCGCAACACTACGTGACCGTAGGCGTTGCCTTTGGTGGTGACAATCGACACGCCACCTTCCTGATTGATACCGAGGAAACGGTGCGGGCTGGAAACCGATTGCAGGGCGTTGATCGCCACGGTCAGGCCGCCGTCGGTGCCGTTCTTGAAGCCGACCGCCGAGGACAGGCCGGACGCCATCTCACGGTGGGTCTGGGATTCGGTGGTGCGCGCGCCGATAGCCGACCAGCTGATCAGGTCCTGCAAATATTGCGGGGAGATCGGATCGAGGGCTTCAGTGGCAGTCGGCAGACCCATCTCGGCCAGGTCCAGCAGCAATTGGCGACCGATGTGCAGACCGTCCTGAATCTTGAACGAGTCATCCAGGTACGGGTCGTTGATCAAGCCTTTCCAGCCGACGGTGGTGCGCGGCTTCTCGAAATACACGCGCATGACCAGATACAAGGTATCGGACACTTCGGCGGCGAGTACTTTCAAGCGCTCGGCGTATTCGTGGGCCGCTTTGATGTCGTGGATCGAGCAAGGCCCGATGACGACAAACAGGCGGTGATCGGTGCCATCCAGGATGTTGCGAATCACTTCGCGGCCCTTGGTGACAGTGCGCAGGGCAGCGTCACTCAGAGGGATATCACGCTTGAGCTGGTCAGGAGTGATCAGCGTCTCGTTGGAGGCGACGTTTAGGTCGTTGATCGGTAAATCAGCCATCGTTTACTCGTCAGGTCACGGGTGCCGTCCGCCAGCGAACCCGCGCGGCGGAGCACAGCAAATTAAGCGCGTCGGGGAGCCGAACCTTAGCGCGTTACGCGCCTGCTCGACAATGGGCAAACACGGGTTTAATCCAGCACTGGCTGTGCAAAAGCCTTGCGAACCGTATCGTGTGAAAACTCGTCGGCGTGCGCCTGAACCCATTCGAGGGCCAGGGCTTGGGTTTCCTGCAGGTCACTTTGCGCGTCATGCAGGCGGCAATAACGTTCGATCTGACACACCTGCTCGCCCATCCGCGCGCTGAACAGCATCTGCTCGTCGACAAAGGCAATGCCCACCAGATAACCGCGTTTGCGGCGCAGGCACCAGGCCACGTACCCCAAGTATTTCAGATCCGGGTTCAAAGTCGGCATGCGCACTTCGAGCGCCGTGCCGTGGCGCCAGGCGCGGTGGTAATTGCAAGCCATGCCGCCGAGGCTGATAGTGTGCAGCCGTTGCCGCGATATGCATTCATGCTCGAGCAACGTTAATTCGACGGGCACATCGTCAGGGTGAGGAAGAAAACGTCCCATGAACACGGACTCCATGTGTCGGCCATCTGACATTGTTTCCCCCAGTATAGTGGTGGAATCGGAACTGACCGATTTCGACGCCGACCAACGGCTACTGACAATGAGCGGTGTGTCGCTGGTGATTTTCAGCAGTGTCGGCTGCGCCAGTTGCCGGTTTGCCCGTGAGCAATTGCCCAGGCTTGATTTGACAGTCGATCGCTTGTGCTGGATCGACGCCGGGGACAATGGCGGGGTGGTCGAGCGTTATCAGGTTTTTCATTTGCCGGCGCTGTTTGTGGTGCGCGACGGTGAATTCTTCGGGGCACTAAAATCGCGTCTGACCCGCAACGAGCTCAACGAAGCCGTGGCGCAGGCACTGATGAGAACAGCAGAGGAGTTGCCATGATGGGGGCAGTGACCAAGCCGACAATCGGCATTATCGGGACCGGCGCAATCGGCGGTTTTTATGGGGTGATGCTGGCGCGTGCCGGTTTCGATGTGCACTTTCTGTTGCGCAGCGAGTTTTCGGCGGTGGCCGAGCGCGGGCTTCAAGTCGACAGCGCGCCGCATGGAATGTTGACGTTGCATCCGGTGCAAGCCTATTCATCGGCCGAAGACATGCCGCCCTGCGACTGGCTGCTGGTCAGCGCGAAAACCACCAATAACGCCAATCTGGCGCCAGCCATTCTGCACGCTGCCGCACCGAACGCCAGGGTGCTGGTGCTGCAAAACGGCCTGGACGTTGAAGACAGCCTGCGTGAGTTGCTGCCCGATTCGCTGCATGTACTCGGTGGTCTCTGCTTTATTTGCGTTCATCGCACCGGCCCCGGGCTGATTACACACCAGGCGCTTGGCGCGGTGAATGTCGGTTACCACAGTGGTCCGGCCGCTGACGAGCAGGCGCGCAAAACCCTCGTCGAGGAAGGCGTCGGGCTGTTTCGCGCAGCCGGCATCGATTCCACGGGCATGCCGAACCTGCACCAGGCGCGCTGGCAAAAACTGGTCTGGAATATCCCTTACAACGGTTTGTCGGTGCTGCTGGGCGCCGGCACCATCGCCTTGATGGCCGATGCCGACAGCCGGGAACTGATCAAGGCCTTGATGGCCGAAGTGGTGCAGGGCGCGAGGGCTTGTGGCCACGAAGTTCCGGCCGGCTATGCGGACCACTTGTTCATGATGACCGAGAAAATGCCGGACTATTGGCCGAGCATGTACCACGATTTCCTGCACAAGCGACCGCTGGAACTCGCGGCGATTTATGCCCGGCCATTGGCGGCTGCCAAAGCGGCTGGGTGTGAGCTGCCCCGAATCGAAGCCTTGTATCGCAGTTTGAGTTTTATCGATCGACGTAACACCTGAGTCGATCAACCGGAGGGGGAAGGGCATGGCAAAGACTATCGACGACAAGCTGGTACTGGCGATTTCTTCGCGCGCGCTGTTCGACTTGAGCGAAAGCCACAAGGTCTATCTGTCGAGCGGGGTCGAAGCCTATCGGCAATATCAGATCGAGCACGAAGACGAAATCCTTGCGCCCGGCGATGCATTTCCACTGGTTGAAAAACTCCTCAACCTCAACGCCAGCCTTGGCCGGGCCCGGGTCGAGGTCATCCTGGTGTCGCGCAACAGCGCCGACACCGGGTTGCGCGTGTTCAACTCGATTCATCACTACGGCCTGGCGATTTCCCGCGCCGCGTTTGTCGGCGGGCGCAGTCCTTATCCGTACCTGAAGGCGTTCGGTTGCGATCTGTTTCTGTCAACTCACGCCGAGGACGTGCGCAGTGCACTGGACGCCGGATTCGCCGCCGCGACGATTCTGTCGGGTGGCGCCAGTCGGGCGGCGAGCGATGAGTTGCGCATTGCTTTCGACGGTGACGCGGTGCTGTTTTCCGATGAGTCAGAGCGGGTCTACCAGGCTGGCGGCCTTGAGGCCTTTCAAGCGAGCGAGCGCGAATCCGCCCGCGAGCCGTTGCGTGGAGGGCCGTTCAAGGGTTTTCTCGCGGCACTCAATTTGTTGCAGCGGGAGTTTCCTGAGGATGCCTGTCCGATCCGCACTGCTCTGGTAACGGCGCGTTCGGCGCCGGCCCATGAACGGGTGATTCGCACATTGCGCGAATGGGACATTCGCCTGGATGAATCGCTGTTCCTCGGTGGCTTGACCAAGTCGGCGTTTCTTGAAGCCTTTGCCGCCGACGTGTTTTTCGACGATCAGGCTGGCCACTGCGAGCTGGCGCGCGAAGTGGTGGCTACCGGTCACGTGCCCCACGGCATAAGCAACGAGCAAAAGGTTTAAGCCCTCCGTTCAACGCGTTACGCCAGACGTCGCACTCGCCAAGGCACTGCTAAGCTGAATCAAATCTCCGCCATGTTGGCACGCGAGGAGGTCATATGATTCGGTCGATGCTGTATGCCACTGACCTCGGCTTGTACGCACCGTTAGTCATGCAGCATGCCCTGGCGCTGGCGCGGACCTTCAATGCCGACCTGTATGTGGTGCATGCGGTGGAGCCCATGGGCCTGTTTGCCGAATCGGTGTTGCAGAGCTACCTCGATGAGCGGGCGTTGAACGAGTTTCACAGTGAGGGCCTTAACACGGTGATCGCCAGCATCGAGCAGCGGGTGCTCGACAGCTTTCGTGAAGAGTTGGGGGAAGAGGGGGAGCAGGACCTGGCGCGGATTCAAGCGGTGCGGGTGCTTCAGGGCGATCCGTCGCAAGTCATTCTTGACCAGGCGCAGAAACTCTCTGTGGATTTACTGATCGTAGGTAGTCATAGCCACGGCGCAGGGGCGGAAACGCCATTGGGCAGGACCGCCGCGCGCGTGTTGCAACTGGCTCGTGTGCCGGTTTATCTGGTGCCGCTGGTTGAACGTCGTCGCCAGGATGATCGCTAGAACACGAATAGTGGCAGTTTGATAAAAAAGTTCTAGATTTATTATTCAAACCATTAATATAGTTATATACCGTCGCTGATGCCCGTGGCGTCTACCTGCTTTGAGGGATTCATATGAAGCTTCAACAATTGCGCTACATCTGGGAAGTGGCGCACCACGACCTCAACGTTTCCGCTACAGCCCAAAGCCTTTACACCTCGCAACCGGGCATCAGCAAGCAGATCCGTCTGCTGGAAGACGAATTGGGCGTCGAGGTTTTCGCCCGCAGCGGCAAGCACCTGACCCGTGTTACCCCGGCCGGCGAGCGCATCATCACGACCGCCGGCGAGATTCTGCGCAAAGTTGAAAGCATCAAACAGATCGCTCAGGAATTCTCCAACGAGAAGAAAGGCACCTTGTCGATTGCCACCACGCACACCCAGGCCCGATATGCGTTGCCGCCGGTGATCAGCAATTTCATCAAGCAATACCCCGACGTTGCGCTGCACATGCACCAGGGTTCGCCGATGCAGATCGCCGAAATGGCCGCTGACGGCACCGTCGATTTCGCCATCGCCACCGAAGCGCTTGAGCTGTTCGGTGATCTGGTGATGATGCCGTGCTACCGCTGGAACCGCTGTGTCGTCGTGCCTCAGGGCCACCCGCTGACTAAACTGTCGAAGCTGACCCTCGAAGCGCTGGCCGAGTACCCGATCGTGACCTACGTGTTCGGTTTCACCGGCCGTTCAAAACTCGACGAAGCCTTCAGCCATCGCGGCCTGACGCCGAAAGTGGTGTTCACTGCCGCCGACGCCGACGTGATAAAAACCTACGTTCGTCTGGGCCTGGGCGTGGGCATCGTGGCGAAAATGGCGGTCGATGCCAAACTCGACAGCGACCTGGTCATGCTCGATGCCAGCGACCTGTTCGAATCCAGCATTACCAAAATCGGTTTCCGTCGCGGCACTTTCCTGCGTGGCTTCATGTGCGACTTCATCGAGAAGTTTGCGCCGCACCTGACACGTGAAGTCATGGCCAAAGCCATTCAGTGTCACAACAAGCAGGAACTGGAAGAGCTGTTCGACGGCGTCGAACTGCCGGTTCATTGATCCTCTCTAGATAACCTCGGTAACAGCGAACTGTTGCCGAGCGCCCGCCACCAGAATCTCTACCTCGTCCCCTTCGAACTTGCCCAGCAGGCTTTTGCCCAGCGGTGAGCGAGGGGTGATGACGGTAATCCACTGTCCGACCAGATCGACCTTCAGACCCGCCGCATCCGGCGCCAGAAACAGCCACTGCTCACGTCCCTTTTCGTCTTCCAGACCGAGCAGGGCGCCAACTTCGATCCCGCGTTGATCGTCATAAGGCCGCAAGGCCAGGTTCTGGCACAGCGTCAGTGACTGACGAATCTCTTCCACGCGTTTAGCTTGTCCGGCCGCCAGGTATGACGCCTCGAGGCCCAAGGTGTCGTACTTGTTTTCAGCGATGTTTTCTTCGTGGGTTGCGGTTTCATACGCGGTTTGCGCGGCACGCTCGGCGATGTCGAGGTCGACCCGCAGCTTGTCGATGATCAGTTGGTGGACAACGTGCTTGTTCATGGTCAGTCGCAGTATTGCAGGACGTTGGCGCGGCTTTTTTCGCTGGGCGCGGTCTGGTCCTGTTGCAGCCAGAACTGGCATCTCGGATTGGACAGGTTGCGGCTGGAACTGCGGGCCTGATCCATTCGTTGTTGCTGTTCGTTCTTGCGCAGGTTCTCTTCGTACTGTTCGAACAATGGGCTTTGCGGTGGAATGTCCGGCACCGGCTGCGCCACCACTGGCGGCTTGGCCAGTTGTTCTACCGCTTGCGCGACCGGCGCCAGTTGCTCGCTGAACAGCAGGCGCGACGCGAGCCAGCAGGTCAGTGCGATCGCGAGAAATCCCAGCCATAAACCGAGCGCGATGCTGGCGCTCAGTTGCAGTGCATTAAGCTGGATCGGCAATGGACGGCGCGGGGTGGGACGGTGGGGCATGGCTGCCTCCTGGCGGGTGATCGCGGATGAGGGGCGATTGTCGCACGAAGATTAATCGCCGTCGGCTCTTCTGCGCGAGGTAATTTATGCGGACAATCGGCGCCTTTGCCAACGGGAGCCTGGAATGCCTGAACTGAAAACCCGCTGGGATATTTTTTGCACCGTGGTCGACAACTTTGGCGACATCGGCGTGACGTGGCGCCTGGCCCGGCAATTGGTGGCCGAACATTCGCTGTCTGTGCGTTTATGGGTCGATGATCTACGTGCCTTTGAACGTCTGTGCCCTGAGATCGATATTCATCATGCTCAGCAATGGCAGGAGGGGGTCGAAGTTTGTCAGTGGCCCACTGACTGGTTACCGACCGGCGCGGCGGACGTGGTGATCGCCGCGTTCGCGTGCCAATTGCCAAGTGCCTACATGGGCGCAATGGCCGAGCGGGAAAAACCGCCACTGTGGATCAACCTCGATTATCTGAGCGCCGAAGACTGGGTGATCGGCTGCCACGGGCTGCCGTCGGTGAAGTACAAAAACGTGCAGAAATACTTTTTCTTTCCGGGGTTTCAGCGTGGCACCGGCGGCTTGCTGCGTGAAAGCGGATTACTTGAACGGCGCAGGACATTTCAGCAAAGCCCCGAGGCTCAACGTGAATTCCTGCAAGGGCTGGGGATTGATCGCGCACCGAATGCGCAGTTGATCTCGCTGTTCGCCTATGAGAATGCCGGGCTGGCCAGTTGGCTGGACGTGATGGCCGCCGATTTGACACCCACGCATCTGTTGGTGCCTGAAGGGCGGATTCTCGGCGATGTCGCGCGCTGGCTCGGGGTCGACGGCTTGGTCGCCGGCGCCGTGCATGTGCGCGCTGGCGTGACTGTGCAAGTGCTGCCGTTCGTCCGCCAGGACCAATACGATCGTTTGCTCTGGTGTTGCGATTTCAATGCCGTGCGCGGTGAAGATTCATTTGTCCGCGCGCAATGGGCGGGGCGGCCGCTGCTCTGGCATATCTATCAGCAGGAGGACGACATCCATCTGGACAAGCTGGATGCCTTCCTCGCGTTGTACGTAAAAGGCTTGTCCGGGCCTGCCAGTGACGCAATCAGCGGTCTTTGGCGGGCATGGAATGCCGGTGAGAATATGTCCGACCACTGGTTGGCGACCCGTAAACACTCGCCAGAGCTGCAAAAACACGCCGAGGTGTGGTGTCTGGAACAGGCCTTGCAGGCGGATCTTGCCGCGGCGCTGGTACAGTTTTATGTAAATTGGATATGATACGCGGCCTAGATTTTTGTAAATCCCATCCAAATTCGGATATTCGCAATGAAAACTGGTAAAGAACTGAAACCCGGTACCGTGATCCGTCTCGAAAACGATCCTTGGCTGGTTCAGAAAGCTGAATTCACCAAGTCTGGTCGTAACAGCGCGATCATGAAGACCAAGCTGAAAAACCTGCTGACCGGTTACAAGACCGAGATCGTTTACAGCGCCGACGACAAGCTGGACGACGTAATCCTCGACCGCAAAGAAGCGACCCTGTCCTTCATCAGCGGCGACACCTACACGTTCATGGACACCACCGACTACACCATGTACGAGCTGAACGCTGAAGACATCGAAGCCGTTCTGCCTTTCGTTGAAGAAGGCATGACCGATGTTTGCGAAGCGATCTTCTTCGAAGAGCGTCTGGTTTCCGTAGAACTGCCGACCACTATCGTGCGCGTAGTCGACTACACCGAAGGTTCCGCTCGCGGTGACACTTCCGGCAAAGTCATGAAGCCTGCCAAGCTGAGCAACGGTACTGAGCTGCAAGTTGCTGACTTCATCGAAATCGGTGACAAGATCGAGATCGATACCCGCGAAGGCGGTTCCTACAAAGGCCGTGCTAAATAAGCACCGCTTGCGTAATGAAAAAGCCCGACCAGTGAGTCGGGCTTTTTTGTGCCTGATGAACGGCGGTAACAAGAGCAATACAGGTTTTGGGCGCCCGATTAGACGGTGACGTGCAGGCGCACATCGACGTTGCCACGGGTGGCGTTGGAGTACGGGCAGACCTGGTGCGCAGCGTCGACCAGGCTTTGCGCGTCGGCTTGTTCAAGACCCGGCAGGCTGATGTGAAGGTCGATGTCCAGGCCAAAACCGCTAGGGATCTGACCGATGCCGACATGGGCAGTGATCGAGGCGTCGTTCGGGATGCTGCGCTTGGTCTGGCTGGCGACGAATTTCAGTGCGCCGATGAAGCAGGCAGAGTAGCCGGCAGCGAACAGTTGCTCTGGGTTAGTCGCCGCGCCGCCCGCACCGCCGAGTTCTTTCGGGGTAGCAAGTTTGACGTCGAGGATGCCGTCGCTGGAAACCGCACGACCGTCACGGCCGCCAGTGGAGGTAGCGATTGCGGTGTAGAGAATTTGCATGATGTGAGCCTCGTTCGGATTTGGTTTGTTTGCGCTAAATGTTTGCGCGCTAAGTAAGTGCGAAGTGAATGTATCGCGCGAATATTTAGCGCGCAAGATAAATTTTTGGAAAAGTTTTGCCAAAGCGCGGCTCTCAAACTCCCGATTGGATGCAGGGGTGCGAGTTAGAGCGGTTTTATCGGGATTTTCAGAGCGGAATTTTTTTCAGGAGCCGCACAAACAAACTGTGGGAGCGGGCTTGCTCGCGAATACGGTGTGACATTCAGCATTGATGTTGACCGACACAGCGCATTCGCGAGCAAGCCCGCTCCCACGAGGATTATTGGTGATCCGCAGTCAGAGGCTGTCTTGCAGATTGCTACGCAGTGCTTGCAGTTCGGCTTGCAGTTTTTGTAGCCGCTCAAGGGTAATGCCGCTGGCTCCGAGGATGCATTTGGGAATATCCCGAGCCTGGTCCCGAAGCGCCCGGCCCTGCTCGGTCAATCCGACAATCACCACGCGCTCATCCTCTCGGCTGCGGGTGCGGCTCAGCAGGCCTTCGACTTCCAGGCGCTTGAGCAAAGGCGTCAGCGAGCCGGGATCGGTCAACAGGCGATTGCTGATTTCACCGACTGTCAAACCATCCGTTTCCCACAACACCATCATCGCCAGGTACTGCGGATACGTCAGGCCCAGCGCTTGTAGCAAAGGCTTGTAGACCTTGGTCATCAGCAGCGAGGTCGAGTGCAGCGCGAAGCAGACCTGGTTGTCCAGCAACAGGTCGTCGCAGTGATCGGGGGTGGGGCGGTCGGTGGTCATTTCAAAGCCTTGATCAGTGATCTGCATGAATTTAGCGGGCGAATCTTTGAGGCGCCAGATAATTCTCGACTAGTGGCGATCCAGATTGTTTTGCAGCGCCAGGTCCCACGGCGGCACGGGACTGAAACGCGTCTTCAGGTATTCCAGCAATAAACGGCTGCGCGAATTGGGTTGCTGCGCCAAGCGCAAGGCGTAGATGCCGGTGGTTTCAGGGGACGGCAGGCCGTTTTCACAGAACAGCGGCAGCAACTCGCCGCGCAATAGGTACTCACTGGCCAACCACGTGGGCAAGTGCGCGACACCCAATCCAGCGAGGGCGCCGCACACCAACGCTTCGGCATTGTTGGCACTGAGGCGGATTCGCGCAGGGCGGTGCAGTTGCATCTGCCCGTCCTGGGCAAAGCGCCAGGCGAAAGGCGGGGCAAGGCCGTCCCAGTCGAGGCCGTCGTGGTCGATCAACTGCGCCGGTTCGGTCGGCACGCCGCGGCGTTTCAGATAGTCAGGACTGGCGCAGGCGATGCGCACCATGCTCGCCAGCGGCGTGGCCACCAGCCGGGTGTCGGCCATTTGCCCGGCGCGCAGCACCAGATCGACCTTGCCCAGGTTCAAGCCCTGCATGTCGACAAAGCTGTCGATCAGGTGCAACTGCACGTCGAGGCCGGGGTAGAGCATCAGGAAATCGGCGATCACTGGCGCCAGATGCCGACGACCGAACGCGGCCGGCGCGTCGATTCTGATCAAGCCTTCCGGCGCGCTGCTGAGCGACACGGCTTCGGCGCGTGCCAGTCGCAGTTCCGCCACAATCCGCCGCGCCCGCTCGGCAAAGGCCAGGCCGGCCGGTGTCGCGCGCACCGCGTGAGTGCTGCGTATGAACAGTTGGCTGCCGACGGCATTTTCCAGGCTGTCGATACGCCGGGCCACCGCCGAGGGCGTCAACGGATGTCGACGCGACGCCGCAGAGAAGCTTCCGGTTTCCAGCACGTCGAGAAACAGTCCAAGCTGTCCGGTCAATTGATTGGGATTCATCTTTATTCAGCGCTTATGCGAAGTTGGCACAGCCATTGTGCGTTGCTGTGCGTTTCCCCGCCAGTGGCGACTGCGTACGATGGTCAACCTCACAAAAGGAAAATCCCGGTGATTGAGTTCGTGATGTATCTGGTGTTTGGCGCAGCCTTGGGCACCTTCGGCGGAATATTCGGCATCGGCGGCGGTTTGATCGCGATTCCGTTACTGGGCGTGTTGTTCGGTATGGATCAACAGATTGCCCAAGGTACGGCGTTGGTCATGGTGGTGCCGAACGTGATGCTGGCGCTGTGGCGCTACCACCAGCGCAATCGCATCGAACTGCGTCATGCGCTGCCGCTAGCCACGATGGGGTTTTGTTTTGCCTGGCTTGGTTCGATCTGGGCGGTGGGCATCGACGCACAAATCATGCGCGTCGGATTCGTCGCGTTCCTGATTGCGCTGTCGGTCTACAACCTGGTGCGCATGTTCACCGCCAATAGCCCGGCCTCGGCACAGATGCGCTATTCGTGGCCGTGGCTGGGCGTGCTCGGCGCGGCCTCCGGCACCATGGGCGGTTTGTTCGGCGTCGGCGGGGCGGTGGTGGCGACGCCGGTGCTGACCAGTTTGTTCGGCACCACTCAAGTGGTCGCGCAGGGGTTGTCGCTGGCGTTGGCGCTGCCCAGCACCGGCGTCACGCTGGTGACGTACGCGGTGCACCATGAAGTGGACTGGATGATCGGCCTGCCGCTGGCGGTTGGCGGATTGATGAGCATCAGTTGGGGCGTGAAGATTGCCCACGCCATGCCGGAGCGACTGCTGCGTGGGTTGTTCTGCGGTTTTCTGGTGCTGTGTGCGCTGATGCTCGCGCTTAAAGTTTGAACCCTTCGACGATGTGCTCGGCCAGGCACTCGGTGATCGGCGACGGATTGTGCAGGTTGCGCACCAGCATGATGCTGGCCTCGGGCAACAGCGGCAGGTCTTCGGCGGCGCCGAGGATGCGCATGTCCGGGGTGATCAGGCTTTCCAGTTGCGCGGTCACCGCCAGACCGGCACTGACCACGGCCATCAGCGCCGACAGGCTCGAACTGTTGTAGGCGATGCGGTAATCGCGGCCCATCGCATCCAGCGCATTGCAGGCCCACAGCCGGCAGAAACAATCACTGTTGAACATCGCCAGCGGCAACGGCGTCTGTTCGTGGGCGCTGAAGCATTGCGCTTCGGCCCAGACGAACCGTTCCTTGCGCAGCAACTGGCCAATCTCGGTGCCGGGTTCGCGGGTGACGATCGACAAGTCGAGGTCCTGGCGCTGCAACAGCTGTT
Source organism: Pseudomonas sp. NPDC086278 (assembly GCF_050280905.1). NCBI lineage: Bacteria > Pseudomonadati > Pseudomonadota > Gammaproteobacteria > Pseudomonadales > Pseudomonadaceae > Pseudomonas > Pseudomonas sp. NPDC086278. The sequence goes on along the minus strand of NZ_JBNNWE010000048.1, from coordinate 10,348 downwards.
TGGTGGATTCGCAGTGAACCTCGATCTGGATCAGCGGATAGAACTGGGCGAAGCGCGACAGGATCCCCGGCAGAAAACGCATCACGTAATCGTCAGGCGTCCCGATGCGCACGGTGCCGACCATATGCGGCTCGCGCAGGGTGTTGAACACTTCGCTGTGAAGTTTGAGGATTCGCCGCGCATAACCCAGCAACACCTGACCTTCGGCGGTCAGCTTGACCTGCCGTCCGTCACGCTCGAACAACTGGCGTTGCAGCACGTCCTCTTCCAGGCGCTTCATCTGCATGCTCACCGCCGACTGCGTGCGGTTGACCATTTCCCCGGCACGGGTGAAACCGCCCTGGTCGGCGATGGCGACAAAGGTGCGCAGCACATCGGTATCGATACTTGGGTAGGCCGACATCCATCAATCTCCGAGATGGGTACCATCAGAAACATTCGTTGGATTGATCTTAGCGCCGGGGCGAGACTTGAGCCATCCCCAACGGAGGACGACAAGATGAAAGGTCATAACGAGCATGTAACCGAAGAAAAATTCTCAATCCACGCGGTTTCGGATCTGCTGCACAAGTTTAGTCGCTGGTACGAGCTGCATCGCGAGCGTGAGTTGCTCGCCAGTTTGAGCGACGAAGCGCTGAAGGACATTGGCGTGAGTCGTGCGGACGTCGAGCATGAGTCCATCCGGCCGTTCTGGGATGACCCAATGCACAAATGATGAGGCCATTACTACACAAACCACTTCTCGGTGAGGTAGGTTGCGAGCAGACAAGGAGATGCTCATGCCCGCAACGTTGTCCTTTACCCTCAAACAGGCTCGCCGTCTGGCGCTGGCCGCCCAAGGGTTCAACGGGCGCCAGCCGCCGGCCGCGATCAACGCGGGCCATGTCAACCGGCTGATCGAACGGCTGGGCATTCTGCAGATCGATTCGGTCAATGCATTGGTGCGTTCGCACTACCTTCCTTTGTTTTCCCGTCTTGGTCATTACTCATCGGACTTGCTCGAGCAGGCTGCCTGGAGTCAGGGCAGGCGTCGCACGTTGTTCGAATATTGGGGCCATGAAGCCTCGCTGTTGCCGTTGTCGATGTATCCCTTGATGCGCTGGCGCATGCAGCGTGCGGCCCGAGGCGAGGACATCTATCAGCAACTGGCGCGTTTCGGGCGTGAGCAACAGGACACGATTCGTCGGGTGTTGGCGTCGGTCGAAGAGCTCGGTGCGCTGGGTGCCGGGAGCTTGTCGACCCGCCAGGAACGCGCCGGCCCCTGGTGGGACTGGAGCGCAGAAAAGCACGCGCTGGAATGGTTGTTTGCCGCCGGCGAAGTCACTGTGGCCGGTCGGCGGGGCTTCGAGCGACTGTATGACCTGCCGGAGCGGGTGCTTCCTTCGGTGATTCTGCAGCAGCCATTGCTCACTGAAGCCGAGGCTCAGCGCGGGCTGCTGCTGCATGCCGCGACGGCGCTGGGTGTCGGTACGGAAAAGGACTTGCGAGACTATTTTCGTCTGAACCCTGGCGACAGCCGATTGCGTTTGGCGGAACTGGTCGAGGAGGGCGATCTGCTCACTTGCGCGGTTCAAGGCTGGCGGCAGCCGGCGTACTGCTTGCCCGCGCCGAAGGTGCCGCGCAAGGTCGAGGCCAGTGCGCTGCTGTCACCGTTTGATTCGTTGATCTGGGAACGCAGCCGCACTGAGCGCCTGTTCGATTTCCGCTATCGGCTGGAGATTTACACGCCGCAGGACAAACGGGTCTACGGCTATTACGTGCTGCCGTTCCTGCACAACGAACGGATTGCCGCGCGGGTCGATTTACGCGCCGAGCGCGCGTCGGGACGGCTGGCGGTGCATGCCGTGCATGAAGAGGAGCCGGGGCTGGATGACGGAGGAATGCTGGCGTTGGCGGTCAATCTGCGGCGGATGGCGGACTGGTTGGGACTGGCGCAGGTGCAGTTGAATTGTCAGCGGGTGAGTGCGGGGCGATTGCGGGTGGCATTGGCTCAAATGGGCGGTGCTTGAGCTGACGCCTTCGCGAGCAAGCCCGCTCCCACAGGTGCAACGCATTCCAAATGTGGGAGCGGGCTTGCTCGCGAAGACGATTTATCCAACAACGCAGACCTGCCAGCCTCACCACCGAACCTGCCACAGGTGCAGCGCATTCCAAATGTGGGAGCGGGCTTGCTCGCGAAGACGGTGTATCCAACAACGCAGACCTGCCAGCCTCACCACCGAACCTGCCACAGGTGCAACGCATTCCAAATGTGGGAGCGGGCTTGCTCGCGAAGACGGTGTATCCAACAACGCAAATCCGACAGCCTCAGCGCCGAACCTGCTTCAAGGTCTCGGCAATCAAAAATGCCAACTCCAGTGACTGGTCCGCATTCATCCGCGGATCGCAGTGGGTGTGATACCGATCCGACAACCCATCCTCGGTAATCGGCCGCGCCCCGCCAATACATTCAGTGACGTTCTGCCCGGTCATCTCGATGTGAATACCGCCGGCATAACTGCCTTCCGCCTCGTGCACCTGGAAGAACTGCTTCACCTCGCCGAGAATCTGCGCAAAGTCGCGGGTCTTGTAGCCGCTGCTGGCCTTGATGGTGTTGCCGTGCATCGGATCGGAACTCCACAGCACGTGTTTGCCTTCCCGCTGCACGGCGCGGATCAATGCCGGCAAGTGATCGCCGACCTTGTTGGCGCCCATGCGGGCGATGAGGTTCAGGCGACCCGGATCGTTGTCCGGGTTGAGCACGTCGATCAGACGAATCAGGTCGTCAGGGTTCATGCTCGGGCCGACTTTGACCCCGATCGGATTGTTCACGCCGCGCAGGAATTCGACATGCGCGCCATCGAGCTGACGGGTGCGGTCGCCGATCCACAGCATGTGCGCCGAGCAATCGTAGTAATCGTTGGTCAGGCTGTCGCGTCGTACGAACGCCTGTTCGTAGTTCAACAGCAGCGCCTCGTGGGCGGTGAAGAAACTGGTTTCGCGCAGTTGCGGCGAGCTGTCCATGCCGCAGGCGCGCATGAAAGCCAGGGTTTCATCGATGCGGTCGGCCAGGTGACTGTATTTTTCCGCCAGCGCCGAGCTGGCGATGAAATCCAGGTTCCACTTGTGTACCTGATGCAGGTCGGCAAAACCGCCTTGGGCAAAGGCGCGCAGCAGGTTCAGGGTTGCAGTGGATTGGTGGTATGACTGGATCAGCCGTTCCGGGTCCGGTACGCGGCTTTTCTCGTCGAAACCGATGCCATTGACGATGTCGCCACGGTAGGCGGGCAGGGTGACGCCGTCGATGGTTTCGTCATTGGCCGAGCGCGGCTTGGCGAATTGACCGGCCATGCGCCCGACTTTGACCACCGGGCAGCCCGCGGCGAAGGTCATGACGATTGCCATTTGCAGCAGCACTTTGAACGTGTCGCGGATTTTCGCGGCGGAAAACTCGGCGAAGCTCTCGGCGCAGTCGCCACCCTGCAACAGAAACGCGCGGCCCTGAGTCACTTCGGCAAATTGACGGCGCAACTCCCGGGCCTCACCGGCAAACACCAGCGGCGGATAGCTGGCCAGGGTTTGCTCGACGTGCTGCAAATGCGCGGCGTCGGGGTATTGAGGTTGTTGCTGGATCGGCAGGGCGCGCCAGCTGTCAGGGCTCCAGGGTTGGCTCATTGCGGTCTCGGTTGTTTTTCGCTTGGGCGGCCATGTTATCAGCAATTAGTGCGTGACCTGCTCCCGTCGCTTCGCGGACAATCGCGCCTTTGCAGCTGCCTACCCGCGGGTTAATTGCGTTGCCGGTGCCGGCAGCGATCAGGAGACGAAATGACTGAGGAGCGCGTCGAGCATCTGCTCGCCGAGGTACAGGACGAGTTCGGCGTGATACGCGTTCTGGAAGTGGCCGATTACCGTTTTCTGGAGTTCGGCGATGCCATCGAGCAAAGCTGCGTCTTCACCGCTGATCCGAGCTGGCTCGAATACGATTACACCCGCGCGATGCTGATTGGCGCGCTCTGCCATGAACAGCCTGAAAGTGCGCTGTTCCTGGGCCTGGGCGCGGGCACGCTGACCCAGGCGTGCTTGAAGTTTTTGCCGCTGGACGATGTTGAAGCCATCGAGTTGCGCCCGGATGTGCCGCGCCTGGCCATTGAGTTCCTCGGTCTGGATGACGACCCACGGTTGTATATCCGCGTGGGCGATGCGCTGGAGTTGCTCGATACCGCCGAGCCGGCAGACCTGATTTTCGTCGATCTTTATACCGATGTCGGTCCCGGTGTCGGGCACCTGGCCTGGAGTTTCCTGGAAAACTGTCAGAAACGCCTGAATCCGGGCGGCTGGCTGGTGATCAACCAGTGGGCTACCGATGATGGCAAACCGCTGGGCGCGGCGTTGCTGCGTGGGCTCTACCATCGGCATTACTGGGAGCTGCCGGTGAAGGAGGGCAACGTTATTTTGATCGTGCCGTCGGAGCTTGATCAGCAGCTGGACATGGACGGCTTGATCGCTCGCGCCGAAGGGTTGGCGCCGCGCCTCGGGTATTCGTTGGCTTCGTTGATCAAGGCGATTCGGCCGGCCACTTAGGTCGTTGTCCGTGCGGGCCCTTTCGCGAGCAAGCCCGCTCCCACATTTTGAAATGCATTCCAATGTGGGAGCGTGCTTGCTCGCGAATAGGCCCCTAATGCCTACACATTCCTCAAAGCCCTTTGAAAATGCCAGGGCGCTTTTCAACCATCGATCGCACGCCTTCCTGGGCATCCTCACTCGCCAGCAACTTCTTCACCAACGGTGACAAGCCCTGCGCGGCCGCTGTTTCTCCTTCGTATCGCGCCTGTCGCGCCGACATCAACGTGGCCTGAACGCCGAGCGGTGCCTGTCGGGCAATCCGTTCCGCCAGTTCAATCGCCCTCGGCAGCAAATCCTCGCTGGCCATGACTTCCTGCACCAGGCCCAAACGCAAGGCGTCATGGGCGTCGAATTCATCGCCGGTCAGCAACCAGCGCATCGCGTTGCCCCAGCCTGCAACTTGGTGCAGGCGTAACGTTGCGCCGCCGAACGGGAAGATCCCGCGCTGCACTTCCATTTGCGCGAAGCGGGTGTTGCTGGCGCACAGGTTGATATCAGCGGCGAGCATCAACTCGATGCCAATGGTCAGGCAATAACCTTGCGCCGCGACAATCACCGGTTTGCTGACCCTCGGTCCGGCAAAGACACCCCACGGATCGCACCCGCCAGGCGGCGCCTGCCATCCCTCGGCGAGCGCCGCACTGGCGCTGACCAGATCGAGCCCGGCGGTGAAATGCTCGCCATGCCCGAACACCACCGCCACCCGCGCCTCGCTGTCGGCCTCGAACTCGCCATACGCCAGGCTGAGCTCGTTGAGCAGGGCGAGGTCAAAAGCGTTGCGTTTGGCCACCCGATCAAGGCCGATCAGCAGAACATGTCCATGTCGCTCACGGGATACACGACTGGGGCCGGGCTGATTCATGGGGCAACTCCTCGGGCGGGAAGGGATGGGACGGGATAAGTGAGACCGAAGGTCTGCACCGCAAGGGTGAACCGTTTTAGCGCCATCGCCAGCAGGGCCGGGCCTTTGAAAAATAGACCGTTGCGCGATTATTCGCAAAGCCTGTGACATAACGGTATATCCGTCAGTTTTCCGACAAATAATGCTCCCTTTTTGGGCGAATTCCGGTATAGTGCGCGCCGGCCTTTAACCGGGCCGCGTTTAGGTAGCGCAATTCCCCGAAGTCAGCTTCGGCTGCACGTCCGCACAGCGGACTCTCCCTTAACGAATCTTTTTCATTCATTCGTTTTCGCAAATCCCCGCCGACAAAGCAGCCAGGGCGACTCTTGAGTCTTACACGGCATGCGCAGCTTTGGAGCATGGGTCTTTGCGGATGCACTTAGAGGCAGACCCATGACCCAGGAAACCGGCGGCTTCGCCGCTTTTAATCTCAATCCGAACATTCTTGCAGCCGTCATTGCGACCGGCTACGAAGAACCTTCGGCTATTCAGCAGCAATCGATCCCGATCATCATGGCCGGCCACGACATGATTGGCCAAGCGCAAACCGGTACCGGTAAAACCGCCGCGTTCGCCCTGCCTATCCTGCATCGCATCGATCCTGCCAAGCGCGAGCCGCAAGCCCTGATCCTGGCGCCAACCCGTGAGTTGGCGCTGCAAGTAGCAACCGCTTTCGAAACCTACGCCAAGCAAATGCCGGGCGTTACCGTTGTGGCCGTTTACGGCGGCGCCCCTATGGGTCCACAACTGAAAGCAATCCGTAATGGCGCACAGATCGTTGTCGCTACTCCGGGTCGTCTGTGCGACCACCTGCGTCGTGACGAAAAAGTACTGGCCACCGTGAACCACCTGGTTCTCGACGAAGCCGACGAAATGCTCAAACTGGGTTTCATGGACGACCTCGAAGTCATCTTCAAGGCGCTGCCTGCAACCCGCCAGACTGTATTGTTCTCGGCCACCTTGCCGCAGTCGATCCGTGCCATTGCCGAACGCCATCTGCGCGATCCGCAACACGTGAAGATCCAGACCAAGACTCAGACCGTTACCGCGATCGAACAGGCTCACCTGTTGGTTCACGCTGACCAGAAGACCTCGGCTGTATTGAGCCTGCTGGAAGTTGAAGATTTCGATGCCCTGATCATGTTCGTGCGCACCAAGCAAGCGACCCTGGACCTGGCCAGTGCCCTGGAAGCCAAAGGCTACAAAGCCGCTGCGCTGAACGGTGACATTGCTCAGAACCAGCGTGAGCGCGTGATCGAATCCCTCAAGGATGGCCGTCTGGACATCGTTGTGGCGACCGACGTTGCTGCTCGTGGCCTGGACGTTCCGCGCATCACTCACGTGTTCAACGTTGACATGCCTTACGACCCGGAATCCTACGTTCACCGTATCGGCCGTACTGGCCGTGCCGGTCGCGAAGGTCGTGCACTGCTGCTGGTGACGCCGCGTGAGCGCCGCATGCTGCAAGTGATCGAGCGTGTAACCGGTCAGAAGGTTGCCGAAGTTCGCCTGCCGGATGCACAAGCCGTTCTCGATGCGCGCATCAAGAAATTGACCAACAGCCTGTCGCCGCTGGTTGCCGATGCCGAGTCGACTCACGGTGATCTGCTGGATCGCCTGACTGCTGACATCGGTTGCACTCCGCGTGCACTGGCCGCTGCTCTGCTGCGCAAGGCAACCAACGCTCAGGCGTTGACCCTGGCCGCGATCGAGAAAGAACGTCCACTGGTGCCGAACAACGCACCGCGTGGCGATCGTCCAGAGCGTACCGGTGATCGTCCGGACCGTGGTGATCGTGAGCGTCGTGCTCCGGTTGCGCTGGCTGAAGGCCGTGCTCGCTGCCGTACCGCGCTGGGTGCGCGTGATGGTATCGCTGCCAAAAACCTGCTGGGCGCCATCCTCAACGAAGGTGGTCTGGCGCGTGAAGCGATCGGTCGCATCCAGGTGCGTGACAGCTTCAGCCTCGTCGAGCTGCCGGAAGATGGTCTGGAAAAACTCCTGACCAAGCTGAAGGACACTCGCGTTGCTGGCAAGCAGTTGAAGCTGCGTCGCTACCGCGAAGATTGATCGGCTTTCGGGCTGATTGATCGAACATAAAAAATCCCCGACTGGTTCGGGGATTTTTTTGCCTGCGATTTGGGTCTGGCTGGAGACCGAGTTGCCTCATTCGCGAGCAAGCCCGTTCCCACAAGGAATGCGTTCCCGTGTGAGAGCGGGCTTGCTCGCGAAAAGAGCGACTCGGCCTATCTGTCAGCCAAAGCGGTAAATATCCATACCCAGCGCACCCAGGGTGAAACCCTGATGGACAATCCCGAATGCACCGCCGGCACCACGGGCGAAATACAACGGCAGCAGATGTTCGTCACTTGGATGATTGCGCACGGCGTTTGGCGCCTGCTGGCGATAGTCGTGCAGCGCGGCTTCGTCGTTCGCCGCGAGTTTTTCAATCATCCAGTCGCGAAAGGCCTTGGCCCATGGTTCAACGCTTTCTGGGCCGGCATGCCAGTCCAGTTCACGCAGGTTGTGGGTGATGCTGCCGGAGCCGATCAACAGGACGCCGTGTTCGCGCAGACTGGCCAAGGCATGGCCAACGTGACTTTGCAGGGCAGGGCCACCGCGAGTGGGCAGTGAAACTTGCACCACCGGAATGTCGGCCTGCGGGTACATCAATGACAGCGGCACCCAGACCCCGTGATCGAACGGTCGCTCGGCGTCGATGCGCGCCGGCAAGCCGTCGGCTTTCAGCAACTGGACAACCTCTGCCGCCAGTTGTGGGTGGCCAGGCGCGGGGTATTGCACGTCGAACAATGCCTTTGGGAAGCCGCCGAAATCATGCCAGGTTTCAGGTTGGGGATTGCCGTTGACTAGCAGTTCATCGCTTTCCCAATGCGCGGACACAATCACGATAGCTTTGGGTTTCGGCAACTCTGCCGCGAGGCCAGCCAGGGCAGGCCCGCTGGCACCAGGTTCCAGTGCCAGCATCGGGGAGCCATGGGATATATACAGGCTAGGGAACATGAATGAGCTCCTGAGAGTAAGATGGCCCATCTTCAGTCAGATCATTGATCTAAATCTAATATAAGTTTTTGGGTCTTTTGATCGAATTTTTGGGATTAATTATGCAGCCGGAGTTTTGGCACAAGCGGTGGACGTCGAATCAGATCGGCTTTCACCTGCCGCAAGTGAATCCATATCTGCAGCGCTACTGGCCTCAGCTTGGCCTGGAGGACGGCTCGCGTGTGCTGGTGCCGTTATGTGGGAAAAGCCTGGACTTGCTGTGGCTGGCGAAATGCGGTCACGAGGTCTTGGGTGTCGAGTTGTCGGAGAAGGCGGTAGAAGACTTTTTTCACGAGCACCAGTTTGACCCCGATGTCAGCGACCAAGGTCCGTTCACGGTTTATCGGGCGGGTTCGATCGAGGTCTGGTGTGGTGATTTCTTCGCATTGACGGCCGGGGATGTCGCCGATTGCAGCGGGTTGTACGACCGCGCAGCGCTGATCGCTTTGCCACCGGCCATGCGCAAGCAATACGCCGAGCACCTGACGCGGATTGTGCCGAAGGCGTCTTCGGGGTTGCTGATTACTCTGGATTACGACCAGGCGCAAAAGGACGGCCCACCGTTTGCCGTGCTGGATGACGAAGTGCAGCGTTTGTTCGCAGCGTCGTGGGAACTGAAGATTCTGGAAGACCAGGACGTGTTGAGCGAAAGCTGGAAGTTTGTCGAGAGCGGAGTTACGCGGCTTGAAGAGCGGGTTTATCGGATTTCTACTCGGTAAATGATGGTGCAGGTGCGGGCCTCTTCGTTGGCTCGCCGCCCGGAGCATTCAAACAGACAAAAAAAGGCCCGCATCGCTGCGGGCCTTTTTTATTACGCGGAGCTATCAGCCCCGACGATGCAGTGCATCGATACGCTCTTCCAGCGGCGGGTGGCTCATGAACATGCGAGCGAACCCTTGCTTGATGCCGCCGTTGATGCCGAACGCGGTCAGCGAGTCCGGCATGTGCACCGGCAAGCCCTGTTCTGCACGCAAGCGTTGCAGAGCACTGATCATCGCGGCGGTACCGGCCAGACGAGCACCGGCTTCGTCAGCGCGGAATTCGCGTTTGCGCGAGAACCACATGACGATGGCGCTGGCCAGAATGCCCAGGACCAGTTCGGCGACGATGGTTGCCACATAGTAGGCAATGCCCTGGCCCTCTTCATTCTTGAAGATCACCTTGTCGACAAAATTACCGATGATCCGTGCGAAGAACATCACGAACGTGTTCACCACGCCCTGAACCAGCGCCAGGGTGACCATGTCGCCATTGGCTACGTGGCCGATTTCGTGGGCCAGGACGGCCTTCACTTCGTCCGGCGAGAAGCGCTCGAGCAGACCTTGGCTGACCGCGACCAACGCGTCGTTCTTGTTCCAGCCGGTGGCGAATGCATTGGCCTCGTAGGCCGGGAAAATCCCGACTTCGGGCATCTTGATGCCGGCTTCGCGGGACAGCTGCTCAACGGTTTGCAGCAGCCATTGCTCGTGACGAGTCCGTGGCTGGGTGATGATCTGGGTGCTGGTGCTCATCTTCGCCATCCACTTGGAGATGAACAGCGAGAACAGCGAACCGGCAAAACCAAAGACCGCACAGAAAATCAGCAGCTGATTGAGGTTGAGATCAACCCCGTTGGCCGCCATGAACCCGTTGAAGCCGAACAGGCTCAGGGTGATGCTGGCAATCAGCACGACCGCCAGGTTAGTGGCCAAAAACAGCAGGATGCGCATCATGGTTGTAGAAGTCTCCTCATGCTAAAGATGTAGCGTACTGCGGGGTATATAAGGTGCTGCACCGGGCTATTCAACC
>NZ_JBNNWE010000047.1:0-45198 GCF_050280905.1 Pseudomonas sp. NPDC086278 | reverse complement strand
GCAGCATTTCCTGGAAGTCCGGCAGTTTGAAGAAGAAGTGCTGGGAATCCTGGTCAGGCCACCCAGGCCCTGGGCGCCGATGCCCAGTTGGTTGACCTTCTCGAACAGCTCCAGGCGCATCTCTTCGATACGGTTGGACGGGCCGCGCTTCTTCAGCTCGTGGATGTCGATGGATTCCATCAACACTTCCTTGGCCATCACCGCGGCTTTCTCGGCGGTGCCGCCGATGCCGATACCGAGCATGCCCGGCGGGCACCAGCCGGCGCCCATGGTTGGCACAGTCTTCAGCACCCAGTCGACAATCGAGTCGGACGGGTTGAGCATGGCCATTTTCGATTTGTTCTCGGAGCCGCCGCCCTTGGCCGCCACGTCCACTTCCACGGTGTTACCCGGAACGATGGAGTAGTGAATCACGGCCGGGGTGTTGTCCTTGGTGTTTCTGCGAGCGCCCGCCGGGTCGGCGAGGATCGAGGCACGCAAGACGTTTTCCGGCAGGTTGTACGCCTGGCGCACGCCTTGGTTGATCATGTCGTCCAGGCTCATGGTGGCGCCATCCCAGCGCACGTCCATGCCCACGCGAACGAAGATGGTGACGATGCCGGTGTCCTGGCAGATCGGACGGTGACCGGTGGCGCACATGCGCGAGTTGATCAGGATTTGCGCCATCGAGTCACGGGCCGCTGGCGATTCTTCGCGCAGGTAGGCTTCGTGCATCGCCTGAATGAAATCGACGGGGTGGTAATAGGAAATGAACTGCAGGGCGTCGGCAACGCTCTGAATCAGGTCGTCTTGCTTGATCACGGTCATGAGTCGCGCTCCTCTAAAAGACGGGAACATTCAATAAGGTGCTTGCGGCTTGGGTGCATCGGTCGGTCGCAAACACCTTTACAAGGCACGCCGGGGCTGCTGGCGCGACGCTAAAAAGGCGCGGCAGTATAACGCGCCTCGCAGGCCTGCACACGCGCCGCCAGTCAATCATTGGTCGCCTGTGGTGAGGGGGCTTGCCCCCGTTGGACTGCGCAGCAGGCCCCGGCTTTTTCAGATCGCATCAACAGATTACGACTGCTTCGCAGCCGAACGGGGGCAAGCCCCCTCGCCACAGGCAAGCCTGACTTTCTCAGACAAGCCGATATCCACAGGCAAGCCCCACTTCCACAGACAAGCCTGACCTCCACAGACAAGCCCTACCTCTCACAGGATTGTTACCACTTCGAGGCATGCTTTTGACGCCAGTTTTTTGCCCCGAAAATTGAATGGTCATTTATCAGGCTCGCCACTAAAGTGGCGTTCGGCCTGTAGAGTAGGACACTCAAACAGCCTAATTTCGCACGGTGAGTCAACGATTGACCCATAACGCCATTCAAAGGCTTTTGCTCAAACGCTTCGCCCTCGCAGCCGGCACGTATGCCCTGGCTTTGTTATTGCTGTGGCTGGCGTTTTTCACCGGGCATTACCACCAACCGTTGGCCAGTGTGGCCATTGGCAGTGCGTTGGTGATCATCAGCCAGGCAGCCTTGTTCGCGTTGTTCTACAGCGGCTGCAACTTGCGCTTCTCCGACCCGAGCCTGACGGAAGCGCAAGTGCTGATCGGGCTGGGATGGCAAACCTGGCTGATGGCCAACATGGACGAGGCACGGGGCGCGTTTCTGGTGTTCTACGTGTTGATCCTGTTGTTCGGCCTGTTTCATCTGTCGCGCCGCGCTTTTGTGCGCTGTGCGCTGCTGGTGTTTTTCAGTTTCAGCGCGATCACGTTGTGGGAGGGCTACCACTTCGAGCTGACCGACCCGGCGCTCGCCGCGTTGCAAGTGTGCGTGCTGTTCATCGTGCTGGTGTGGCTGGTGCTTTATGCGCGCTATGTCCAGGCCTCGCGCCAGCGGATGCGGCAGCGCCGGTTCGCCTTGCAGGCGCATCAAGACACCCTGCGCGGCATGATGCGCCAACTCGAAGACCTGGTTGCCACCGACGAACTCACCGGCCTTTTCAACCGCCGGCATTTCCTGCGCCTGGCCTCTCGCGAGTTGACCAGCATGGACGCCGGCGTGATGCACGGCCTGGCGCTGATCGACCTCGACCACTTCAAGCGCATCAACGATGTACATGGTCACGCGGCTGGCGATCAGGTGCTGCAAGCCTTTGCCGGCGTAGCCAGCGCCTGCCTGCGTGAAGGTGATGTGCTGGCCCGTTACGGTGGCGAAGAGTTTGTGGTGTTGCTGCCCGACTGCAACGCCGAACGCCTCACGTCCTGCTGCGAGCGGTTGCGCATTGCCTTCACCGATGTCGAGTTGATCGGCCTGAAAGTCGGCCATCTCAGTCTGTCGGCCGGCATGACCCTGCTGGAGCAGGGTGACGATCTCGATGACGCCTTGCAGCGCGCCGACCAGGCGCTGTACCGCGCCAAACGCGACGGTCGCAACCGTTGCGCGGCGGCGTGGGAGAACGCCGATGCCTGAGTTGCGCGTCGGCGAGCGCCACTGGTCGGTGGCGCCGGGCAGCAACCTGCTCGATGCCTTGAATCAGAACGGCGTGGCTGTGCCCTACAGTTGCCGCGCTGGCAGTTGCCATGCGTGCCTGGTGCAATGCGTGCGAGGATTGCCCGCCGACAGCCGGCCCGATGCCTTGGGCGCCGAGCAGCGTCAGCAAGGCTGGCGTCTGGCGTGCCAGTGCCAGGTCATTGAAGATTTGCACGTGCATACCTTTGACCCGCAAACGGACGGGCGCCCGGCTGAAGTTGCAGCGGTCGATTGGCTGAGCGCCAACGTATTGCGTCTGCGCCTCACGCCGCAGCGCCCGTTGCGCTACAGCGCCGGGCAACACCTGGTGTTGTGGGCGGGCAACGTGGCTCGGCCCTACTCGTTGGCCAGCCTGCCGGAGGAAGACCGCTTTCTGGAGTTTCACCTCGATTGCCGGCAGCCGGGACAATTCAGTGACGCCGCCCGCCAGTTGAAAATCGGCGACTCGCTGCGCCTTGGCGAGTTGCGCGGCGGGGCGCTGCAATACGACCCGGACTGGCACGTCCGGCCGTTGTGGCTGCTGGCTGCCGGCACCGGTCTGGCGCCGCTGTTTGGCGTGTTGCGTGAAGCGCTGCGCCAGGATCATCAAGGCGCGATCCGGGTCATTCACCTTGCCCATGACGCGGCTGAGCATTACCTCGCCAAGCCCCTGCAAGCCATGGCCGAGGGGCGCGAAAACCTCAGTGTCGAATGCTGGACCCCGGCCGAGTTGCCGCAGGCGTTGGCGCAACTGCGGCTTGTTTCCCGGCAAACACTGGCCTTAGTCTGCGGAGGCCCGGACAGTGTCGACGCCTTTGCCCGGCGTCTGTATCTGGCCGGATTGCCGCGCAACCAACTGCTGGCGGATGTCTTTGTTCCCCGTGGTTGAGCGCTGATGGTTTAACGACGCGAGACTCGCCATGACCGATGCCATCCAACTTGAACGTGAGCGCGGTCTGCTGACCTTACGACTCAATCGTCCCGCGAAAAAAAATGCCCTGACGCGTGCGATGTACAGCCAACTGGCGCAAGCGCTGAAGCAGGCGGACACCGATGCTGAAATCAACGCCGTACTGATCACCGGCAGCGCCGAGTGCTTCACTGCCGGCAACGACATCGCCGACTTCATCCAGCAACCGCCGGGCAACCTCGACAGCCCGGTGTTCCATTTCATGCTCAATCTGCTTGAGTGCCGCAAACCGGTGATCGCCGGCGTGGCCGGCGCTGCGGTGGGCATTGGCACCACAATGTTGCTGCATTGCGATCTGGTGTATGTCAGTCGCGACGCGCGGTTGCGCATGCCCTTCGTCAATCTGGGGTTGTGCCCGGAATTCGGTTCCAGCCTGATTCTGCCGCGATTGCTCGGGCATGCCAAAGCGGCGGAATTGTTGTTGCTGGGCGAAGGTTTCAGTGGCGAGCAAGCGGCTCAGTGGGGCATTGCGACCGAAGCGTTGGGCAGTGGCGAGGCGGCGCTGGCCAAGGCGCGGGAGATGGCGCTGAAGTTTGAATCACTGCCCACCGAGGCTGTGCGCATCAGCAAGCAATTGATGAAAGCGCCGGATCGGGAGTTGCTCCGCAAAGTGATCGAGGAGGAGGGCGCGCTGTTCAGCCAGCGACTGCGCTCGCCGGAAGCATTGGCGGCGCTGTCGGGGTTTATCAACCGGCATTGAACCTTGTGGTGATGCGGCGGGCCTCTTCGCGAGCAAGCCCGCTCCCACAGGGGATTAATGGATGCCACAGATCCAATTGTGGGAGCGGGCTTGCTCGCGAAGGCGGCAGCCAGGGCAACACATCTTGCGGATCAAAAACCAAAAAGCCCCGCCATTCACCTGGCGGGGCTTTTGTTTTTCAAGCATGCAACCACTCGGACCCGACGCTGCGGGTGTCAGCCGTGATAACGCAACACAACGCCTTTGCCCTGCGATGCACCGGCGACAATAATTTTGTCCCGTTGAATGATGACTGCCAAAGCACCGTCGGTGAGTTTGCTAAGTCGTGTTCGCGCCCAGCCCAGCCCATCATTGAAATGCGGGTCCGGTTTTCCGGTTCTATCAAAGCAGGCGACAACAATGTCGAAAACGAAAGACTCCTTCTTTTTGTCTATGCCCCCCACAACAACAAAGTTGCCGTTGCTTTGGCGCGTGAACGACTCCCACAGCGTGCTGCTTTCAGCCAGCTGTGTGTTGAGCGGTTCACCCTGATTGAAGTCAGGATCGAATTCGCCACGTTCGGTCAGCATGAGTAGCTGGCTGACGTAGGGGTCATTGACAGACCTGCCAAAGCAAAAAAGTTTGCCCTTCTCCAGCGGGATCATGGCCATGGCCCTTGAACCACCAGGGAAACCGGTCGGGCTCGGGAGGATCCGGAATCCCTTTGGTCCGAATGTGCTGTCGAGTACACCTTGATCGCTGTAGCGAGCAAAAAAGCTGCTGGCAGGTGCCGATCCGAGTCCATTAACACTGCCACAGACTACGTATCGTCCTTCGGAATCGACGGTGACACTCCGCGTCTGGGTCTGGGCGTTTTCATACCCTGGAGCGATGACCGGCAGAAGGCCCTCTTCAGCGAAATCAGTGTCCAGTGAACCGTTTGCCAGCGTGCGGACAATCACGCCATAGGCTGGCGCTCCGATCCTGAAGAAAAAGTGTGAGAGCAGGATCTTCCCGTCACTCAGGATGTTTGCCGGACATGCCCGTCCGTGACTGTTGTTCGTTGAGCCAGGTTCGACGGTGTCTGGAGGGTTCTTTCCGGAGACTTCGTCGGGCGGCCCGGGAAGCTGGTGGACAATCTTGCCTCGGCCGTTTTCGCCAAAGGTCGTGTCGATGTTCCCATTCAGATCAAACCTTGCCAGCGCGGGGAAAGGGGAAGTACCGATATAAGAATGTCCAACC
Organism: Pseudomonas sp. NPDC086278; assembly: GCF_050280905.1. Taxonomy (NCBI): domain Bacteria; kingdom Pseudomonadati; phylum Pseudomonadota; class Gammaproteobacteria; order Pseudomonadales; family Pseudomonadaceae; genus Pseudomonas; species Pseudomonas sp. NPDC086278. The sequence goes on along the minus strand of NZ_JBNNWE010000047.1, from coordinate 39,818 downwards.
AATAACAGCTTGTCGCCCGACAGGATAAGTTCGCTCCCGTAGGCTGCTTCGGCTTCTTCAGCAAACCGGTCGATGACATACCCGCTGTCGCCAAAACCGGGAATGACATTGCCTGTGGAGTCCAGCGCCGTGATGAAAAACTTCGATACCAAATTGATTTGCGCGGTTCCGCAGACGTAGAGGATGTCCTCAGTGCGGGTTACAACGTTTTTGACATTTGATATTTGGGCGCCAGGTACGTTGACGGAAACGACGCCATTGACCCCGAACAGCAAATCAATTTTGCCCGCCATATTTACTGACCGATCTGAATCGCAAGTCACCATTTTTACTCTCCTTGTCGGGTGCTGTCATACCATCGCCCTGGGGCGCAGGGGCCATTAGTAAAACCGTGGAGTAAAAATAGATACTGTCAAAGTTGACAGTAGGCGCATCGCCATCACCGAAAGCTGAAGCCCATTAACTGAAAAAGCCCCGCCATTCACATGGCGGGGCTTTTGGGTTTTCAGCAGCCGGTCACTCAGACCATCGGGTCGCCAACGTGCAGGATTTTCATCCCGTTGGTGCCGCCGATGGTGTGGTAGCTGTCGCCCTTGGTCAGGATGACCCAGTCGCCTTTCTCCACGACGCCGCGCTTGAGCAACTCGTCGATCGCGGCCTGGCTGACTTGCTCAGGCGGCAGCGATGCCGGGTCGAACGGTACGGTGTAGACGCCACGGAACATGGCCGCGCGGGCCTGGGTTTCGCGGTGCGGGGAGAACGCGTAGATCGGCACCGAAGAACGGATGCGCGACATGATCAACGGCGTGTAGCCACTTTCGGTGAGGGCGATGATCGCCTTCACACCCGGGAAGTGGTTGGCGGTGTACATGGCCGCCAGGGCGATGCTCTGGTCGCAGCTTTCGAAGACCTTGCCGATGCGATGGCTGGAGGTCTTGCTGGTCGGGTGCTTTTCCGCGCCGACGCAGATGCGCGCCATCGCTTGCACGGCTTCCAGCGGGTACAGGCCGGCGGCGCTTTCAGCCGAAAGCATCACGGCGTCGGTGTAGTCGAGCACGGCGTTGGCCACGTCGGACACTTCGGCGCGGGTAGGCATCGGGTTCTGGATCATCGACTCCATCATCTGGGTCGCGACGATCACTGCCTTGTTGTGGCGGCGTGCGTGCAGAATGATTTTCTTCTGAATGCCCACCAGCTCGGCGTCGCCGATTTCCACGCCCAGGTCACCACGGGCCACCATCACCGCGTCGGAAGCTTTGATCAGCGCGTCGAGGGTGTCGTCGTCAGCCACGGCTTCGGCGCGTTCGATCTTCGCCACCAGCCAGGCCGTGCCGCCAGCCTCGTCGCGCAGTTGGCGGGCGTATTCCATGTCGGCGGCGTCACGCGGGAAGGACACGGCGAGGTAATCGACTTCCATCTCGGCGGCGAGCTTGATGTCGGCCTTGTCTTTTTCAGTCAGGGCTGGAGCGGTCAGGCCACCGCCACGACGGTTGATGCCTTTGTGGTCGGACAGCGGACCGCCGATCAGCACGGTGCAGTTCAGTTCGGTGGCGGTGGCGGTATCGACGCGCATCACCACGCGGCCGTCGTCGAGCAGCAGCTCGTCGCCCACGCCGCAGTCCTTGACCAGGTCCGGGTAGTCGATGCCGACCACTTGCTGGTTGCCTTCGGTCAGGGAATGGCTGGTGGAGAAGGTGAATTGATCACCGATCTTCAGCTCGATCTTCTTGTTGGCGAATTTGGCGATACGGATTTTCGGGCCTTGCAGGTCACCCAGCAGGGCGACGAAGCGCCCGTGCTTGGCGGCGAGGTCACGCACCAGCTTCGCGCGAGCCTTGTGCTCGTCGGGGGTGCCGTGGGAGAAGTTCAGGCGGGCGACGTCCAGGCCAGCCAGAATCAGCTGTTCGAGAACTTCCGGCGAGTTACTGGCCGGGCCAAGGGTAGCGACGATTTTGGTGCGACGGACGGACATGCAAAGACTCCTGAGTTCAAGCGCTGAGTGAGGCTACTACGCTCTCAAGGTGTAGTCATTGTTCATGTGCACTACTTATTCCTTTCTTTATTGAACCGTACAACTTTGATTGCAAGCGTCCTGAAGATTTTCGCCAATAGGTCGATACAGAGCACAAGACAGGAGAACCCTCATGCGATTCGCGCTCATTGCCGTCCTTTTTCTCAGCGTCACGGGTTGTACCCGTTGGTCGATGAACCATCATTTGAATAACGCCTACAGCGCCTATGACCGTGGCAATTGCGAGCAGGTGATGCTCGAACTGTCCAAAGTCGACCGCTCCAGTCGCGCGCGGCCTTATGTGTGGCCGGAAGTGTCGATGATGCGCGGCCAGTGCCTGGAACGGCAGAAGCTGTTTATCGACGCGGCGCAGACGTACGAGTACATCATCGCGTCCTACCCGCAAAGCGAATACGCCTACCGCGCCCGCGCGCGGCTGGAAACCTTGCAGAGCCTGGGCCATTACCCGACTCGCAGCGCCGCAGCGGTGCGCCCGACGCAGTTCTGATGGCAGTTGTCATGCAAAGTCTGGCCGACCTGCGGCGGTGAGCTATAGTCCAGAAGATCGGTTTTAGAGCCTTGCCTCTAAGCCGAGAAGCACACCTGAGACCGGCAGCATTAAGCGACAGCGGCTTATGGACTGTCGCACCGGGATCGGGGAGAGCGCGCCCATTTCTCTATAAAAGTAGAAGAAGGCTCGTTCCGAAGCATTAGTGCGGCCCTGCTTAAGGGCCTTGCTGGGCCAATTGCGCATGTTTATCGACCGCCGGATCGAGCGGCATCAGCTGCCGTATTTTTTGAAAGTGTTCAACAGCATTACCGACAAACCCATCGGCTTTCTGGGCAACGTGTCCGCAGACGGGCTGATGCTGATCAGCCAGTTGCCGATGATGGTGGGTGTCGACTTTGACCTGCGTTTGAAAATCCCCGCCAGCGACGGCAGCCTGCAGGTCATTGACCTGACGGCGTGTTGCCTATGGTGCCGTGAAGACGAAACGCCGCAGCACTACGACGCTGGGTTCGGCCTGCAATGGGCACCGCCGGAATATGGGCAATTGGTGAGTGCGTTGAAGCAGTACTTCAGTTTTCAGCCGTTGCCGGCGTCTGCCTGAAAATTGTGGGGTGACTTCACTACCGCCATCGCGAGCAAGCTCGCTCCCACAGTGAATCTCCAGGGTTCACACATCCCCTGTGGGAGCGAGCTTGCTCGCGATGGCGTCATGACAGACAACAAAAAAATACAGCGAAACGCTACGCCGTCCTGATCGCCTTTTCGGTATCCAGTGACCGCTCCACCAGCATCAACCCCAACTCACTCAACTGATAAATCGCCATCGCCCGATGCCGCGGCTTCTCGTCCAGCAGAATGTAGTCCGTTGCGCAAGGTGATGCAGTCCCACGCTGGGCGTCGAAAGCATTACCGAAAATGTGTAGACGGCGGGGCTTGCCGTTCGTCGAAACTGTCAGATTTTACAGGTAACTCTTTGCAGCGGATTTCTTTATAAGAGGACATCGTCGCAAGAACCGTTGCATCTTCGGGAGCGCAAATCGTGACTCATAAAACCGATGATCTTATAAATACCGATTTGCCTGCTCCGACCGTTCTTCTATTAGCAGGGGCGGTGCAGAGTTCCACCGTCACTGTTCAAGTTAGTTTCCCCAGCGATGTATCGGGAAGTTGGACAGCAACCATTGAAAGTCCGCGAGGCGAAAGTAAAGCTTTTAGCGGTACACATAGCGGTAGCGGGTATAGCTTCGTTGCCGAGGATATGGCGTCGGGCGCCGGATGCGAGGTGCGCACTCAGTACACTTTGTCCGGGCTCGGAAAATCTCCAATGGGGGTGTCAGAACGGTTCACGGTTGCACCTCCCAAGTTGGTCATCATTGAACCGCCGCAAAACACAATCATCACGAACAGGGCCGTATCGTTTTTGGGTTATGGATCTTTGTTCCGCGCGCGAGTCGAGGTGCGAGTGGTGCCAGATGGGCCGGAATTTTGGTCCTCCACTGCGGGGGGGAGTACCTGGGCCGTTATGGCAAACGGGCTACCTAAAAATAAAACAGTGAAACTAGTGGCCGTTCAGATTGACGGAGGCATTGAATCGGAGCCTTCGGATGAGTGGACGGTGATCGTCTTGAATGAACCTCTCATCACCGTCCCCCAATCGGGTGACATCATTCGTGAATACCGACCGAAGGTTTCAGGCAGCGGGCTTCCCGGTGCAACAGTCTCGATCCAACCCTCAGGTGTAGATACTTCGTATGGCCAGGCGCTTGTAGCGGCCGACGGTAAATGGGAAACCGTTTTACAACGAAATTTACCCGTGGGCCCGTTCACCTTTACGGCCAGGCAGACACTCAGAGGCTACGATTCCGGTTGGGCGGTGGATGTTCCGGTCAATGTGAGGCTGGATGTAACGGTACCTCGGATTACTTCTCCCGCAGCCGGTGCGGTGGTCGATGAAACCTTTACGCTTTCAGGGGCCGACGGTGAGGAAGGGGCCATTGCCCAGGTGTTCGTCGATCTTAGTGAGAACAAGCTGGGCCAAGCGAATGTGCAAATGCCCGCAGGCACGTGGAGTGTGCCTGTCTCCAGGCCCGCAGGCCCCGTGTCACTGGTTGCCAAACAAATCATCGGTGCTTTGGAGTCGCCGCGAAGTACCGCTCGATCATTCAAAGTCCGGCCTCCCGCAATAACCGCTGTCACCGTCACCTTTCCAAGCGAAACCACGGTGAAGTTCGCAGGCACCGGCCACACCGGCGCCACGCTGGAGATCACGGTGGTCAGCGGTCCGGGTGGAACCGCGCCGCCCGCTGCCCAAGTGACCGCTGGCAAGTGGGAAACAACGGCGACGAATTGGCCGTTCGGCACCTACAACCTCAAGGCGATTCAAAAGGTCTCCGACAATGCCAATGGCTGGATTGAGTCCCAGCTTTACGCGTTCACCGTCAATCGGGTCTTTCCGGACCCGAGCGATGTGACGTACACGAAGGACTACCAGCCAACCTTCTCGGGCAAAGGCTACTCCGGTGCTACGGTGAAGCTGCCTTTCCCTGGCGGTGGTTCGACGGCCGCCCCCGATGCGCGCGTGGTCAACGGCCAGTGGTCGAGCCGAGCGTCTGAAGTGTGGGGGCCGGTGCTGGAGCGCGAAGTGCATATCAAGCAATTCCTCAATGGGCAGGAGTCGCCGAACTGGATCATCCTCAAGGTCACGATTGCGCCGTTGGCACCGGTGATGAACGAGCCGGTCGAGAATGGTCTTTCACCGCAGCTCAGCGGCACTTGCTGGCCGGGCGCGGTGCTGAAACTCAAGTACAGCGACAGCCCCACGGAGCATGCCGTCGACAATCAAAACGGCACCTGGAACTATCGCCGCGCCGAACCGTTTGAGTCTGGCAAGACCCACACCGTCACGATCACCCAAACGGCCGCGCAGCAAACCTCACCGGCCGCGCCCAAGACTTTCGTGGTCAAGGCGCCCATCCCTCGACCGGTGATCACTGAGCCCGAAGCCGACTCGGAGGTCGGCCGCGACGTAACCATCAAGGGGGACAGCGGCATGGCCGGGGCGACGATGCAGCTGCGTGATGCTCAATTCGGCGGGAATCTGGGCGAACCCAAACGGCTGACTGGCGACGGTGCATGGTCGATCGACCTCTCCGGGCTGGATTACCGTGAATACACCATCGACGCGCGACAGACGTTCAATAATCGCGACTCAGAACGCAGTGTGGCGCGTACGTTCAAGGCCGTATTGCTACCACCGGTGATCACGCTACCGAAGGAAAACGGCGATCTGCCGCGAACCGCGACGATTGAAGGATGGGCCATGCCGAACGGGCGAGTCGAGGTCCGGCTGGAGGGCGTTGCCGAACCGTTGCTCACCAACATTGCGGTGGGCTTCGACGGTCGCTGGAAAGCCGAGGTGACCTTGCCGGTGGGGGCCAAAACCATCAGGGCCAGGCAAACGGCCGACGGTCAGGCATCCAAGGACAGCCAGGCGCTCAACTTCAACGTCGTACCGGCGGCACCGTACCTCGAAACCCCGGCAGCCGGGGAGCGCGTCGGTCGGCGGGTGGTGGTGTCAGGCTTTGGTGTGCCGGGGGATACGGTCACCGTGAAGCTGGGCGATGTCGCACGCCAGGTGCGGGCGCAAAGCCCGGTGCTGGAGGATCGGACGTGGTCGGTGACGGTTGAGATCGATCAGCCCGGCGGCCGTTATGGGCTGGTGGCGGTGGCGTCTTGCGAGGGGTTCGAATCGGTCGATTCACCTGCCCGGAGCGTTGAACTGGGGACGTATTTGCCCTCGTTCGATCGGCCGGCAGCGGGGCATCGGGTCAGCAACCCGGTGCGGTTCCAAGGCCAAGGCCGGCCGGGGGGCGGCCAGGTGATAAGTTGGTTCAACCCGGATCTGTCCTGGACCACGGCTTTCACCTTCACCACTGTAGGCTGGCAGGCACCGGCCCTGGGGACATTGCCCAGTGGTGGCAATTGGTGCCGGTTCTTCGAAGTTTTCTCAGGTGAAGGTGAGTCGATTTATTCGGACACAGTAGAAACTTCACGTTTCGACGTCCTGCCTCCCTCCGCGCAATCCTGATGGCCGACATCTGACGAACGGTTGAATTTACTGTCATTTCTGACAGTAGACGCTGATCGGTTTCGGGCGCCCAATCTCTGCAATCGAATGCCTCGCCTGACAGCGCTGTCAGGCCGTCCAGGGTTGTTATCGACTCAAGGAGCCTGACCATGGTTGAACTTCGCCCTGCCTCACAACTGTTAAACCAGGTGTTGTCGGGACTGTCAGTTTTTTACAGGTAGGTAAGCGTTCGATTCGAGATGTAGAAAGAACTCATTGGAATGTTCAGCAGCGGGTAGTAAGAGAGGTGGCAGGTCATGGCAGAAGAGAAGAATGACGCTGGGGCAGCGCAAACTCATGAAGGCTTTCAAAATGAGGCAAAACTGCCACTGCCCTCCATTGAAGCAACAACCTTAAACTCGCGGCCCGTTATCGAGACATTTGATGAAAACAACATGGTTGTCGGTGGAACCATTGTGTTGGGGAGCGAGGGTGGGTTATGGATTATTGAATACCCCGGCGGTGGAGAAATAAGTTCGTCTACACCAACTGCTACGCCGGGCTGGTGGTATCTCAACCTGAATCCTGAACTCAAGTCCGGCGCGTACACAATCGCTGCGCGTCGCTTTATTCCTGGGCCGGTTTACCTGGACTCAGATCCCAAGGAAATAACGATCTTCGGCGCACCGAATATTGAAACCCCGGTCGAGGGCGAAGTGGTGAACGGCCGTGAGTTGGTAAACATCAGCGGTAACAACGCAGCGCCAGGTCAGACACTTCGTTTTACTCGAGGCCCAGCTAACGTCGGGCCTGATCTTGGCGTGTCTGAACCTGCCCGCAGCGATGGTACTTGGCAAATACAACTTGATCTAACTAAACACGAAGGACCGTTCTCTTTCAGAGTGGCGCATGGTAGTCACGGAGTGAGCTACGGAAAAACGTCGTTGCGCCACATTAATCTAGGGCACGTAATCCCTCCTCCTGTTATCGAGGTACCACAGTCCGGCGCGGTGACCGATCCGCGAGGAGAGTTATCCGGAAGCGGCGGTGTGGCAGGGGCCTTAGTTGAAGTGCTCAAAGACCTTGAGCATTCGTTCAAGATCGGAGAAGGAACGGTTGGGGCAAACGGACAGTGGAGTGTGACGAGGTTCGACAGGGATATGCCCCCAGGTCCGTTTTCGATTGTCGCGTGGCAAATTTACGAGGGTAAGCCTTCTGAAATAAGCCCCGCCCGAGGCTTCAAAGTCCGTCCTCCCAAATTGACCGCTGTCAGCGTCACTTTTCCAACGGAAACCACGGTGAAGTTCTCAGGTGCCGGCCATACCGGCGCCACGATCGAGATCACGGTGGTCAGCGGTCCGGGTGGAACCGCTCCGCCCGCTGCCCAAGTGACCGCTGGCAAGTGGGAAACCACGGCGACGAATTGGCCGTTCGGCACCTACAACCTCAAGGCGATTCAAAAGGTCTCCGACAATGCCAATGGCTGGATTGAGTCACAGCCGTACACGTTTTCCGTTGACAGGGGATTTCCTGATCCCTACGACGTGACATACACGAAGGACTACCAGCCGACGTTCTCTGGCAAGGGTTTAACCGGCGCGACGGTGATGCTTTACAACCCCGACGGCACCAGCAAAGCCGTGCCTGATGCCAGAGTTTCCAATGGTGTTTGGTCGAGCAGGGCTTCCGACGTATGGGGACCCACCTTCGAGCGGGAAGTGCATATCCAGCAAACGCTGAACGATCAGACTTCGCCGAACTGGGTGATTCTCAACGTCACCATTGCGCCGTTGGCGCCCGTGATGAACGAGCCGGTCGAGAATGGGCTCTCGCCGAACCTCAGCGGTATTTGCTGGCCGGGCGCGGTCCTGAAACTCAAGTACAGCGACAGCCCCACGGAGCATGCCGTCGACAATCAAAACGGCACCTGGAGCTATCGCCGCGCCGAACCGTTTGAGTCTGGCAAGACCCACACCGCCACGATCACCCAAACGGCCGCGCAGCAAACCTCACCGGCCGCGTCCAAGACTTTCGTGGTCAACGCGCCCATCCCTCAACCGGTGATCACTGAGCCCGAAGCCGACTCGGAGGTCGGCCGCGACGTGACCATCAAGGGGGACAGCGGCATGGATGGGGCGACGATGCAGCTGCGCGATGCTCAATTCGGCGGGAATCTGGGCGAGCCCAAACGGCTGACTGGCGACGGTGCATGGTCGATCGACCTCACCGGGCTGGATTACCGTGAATACACCATCGACGCGCGGCAGACGTTCAATCAGCAGGAGTCAGAACGCAGTGAGATGCGTACGTTCAAGGCCGTACTGCTACCACCGGTGATCACGCTACCGAAGGAAAACGGCGATCTGCCGCGAACGGCAATGATTGAAGGCTGGGCCATGCCGAACGGGCGAGTCGAGGTCCGGCTGGAGGGCGTTGCCGAGCCTTTGCTCACCAACATTCCGGTGGGCCCCGACGGTCGCTGGAAAGCCGAGGTGACCTTGCCGGTGGGGGCCAAAACCATCAGGGCCAGGCAAACGGCCGACGGTCAGGCATCCAAGGACAGCCAGGCGCTCAACTACAACGTCGTACCGGCGGCACCGTACCTCGAAACCCCGGCAGCCGGGGAGCGCGTCGGTCGGCGGGTGGTGGTGTCAGGCTTTGGCGTGCCGGGGGATACGGTCACCGTGAAGCTGGGCGATGTCGCACGTCAGGTGCGGGCGCAAAGCCCGGTGCTGGAGGACCGGACGTGGTCGGTGACGGTTGAGATCGATCAGCCCGGCGGCCGCTATGGGCTGGTGGCGGTGGCGTCTTGCGAGGGGTTCGAGTCCGTCGATTCACCTGTCCGGAACGTTGAACTGGGGACGTATTTGCCCTCGTTCGATCGGCCGGCAGCGGGGCATCGGGTCAGCAACCCGGTGCGGTTCCAAGGTCAAGGCCGGCCGGGGGGCGGACAGGTGATAAGTTGGTTCAACCCGGATCTGTCCTGGACCGCGGCTTTCACCTTCACCACTGTAGGCTGGCAGGCACCGGCCCTGGGGACGTTGCCCAGTGGCGGCAATTGGTGCCGGTTCTTCGAAGTTTTCTCAGGCGAAGGTGAGTCGATTTATTCGGACACCGTGGAAACTTCACGTTTCGACGTCCTGCCTCCCTCCGCGCAATCCTGATGGCCGACATCTGACGAACGGTTGAATTTACTGTCATTTCTGACAGTAGACGCTGATCGGTTTCGGGCGCCCAATCTGTGCAATCGAATGCCTCGCCTGACAGCGCTGTCAGGCCATCCAGGGTTGTTATCGACTCAAGGAACCTGACCATGGTTGAACTTCGCCCTGCCTCACAACTGCTAAACCAGGTGTTTAGTGAAGAACAGCGCGCGCAATACGCCGCCCTCCAGACCTACATCGAGCAGGGCGGGTCGATCTTCCCGCTGGTGGAGAAGGGCGTGCAGGGGCTGGTGAACGACTATGGGGTGAGCGCCGATGACGCTCGCGAATTCTTGAGACGGGCCAACAGCATGGCCATCTATGTTCGGCGCCAGTTTATCGAGCACAGCCTGTGCCGCCCTGACACTGCGGCCACAGGGTCCGTCAGCGGTTTGTTGTCGATGGTGGCGGGGCCCAGTTTCGAGCGCCTGTTCAGCCCCGACTTCGACAGCTTTTGCCCGCCGCAGGCGCTGGAGTCGCTGGCTTCGCCAGTGGCGTATCTGATTGAGCTGTTGCGGTGGATCGAGCAACGCATCGAGTCCGTTGCGAACACTGCGCAGAAGCTGCCACTGCATGACCGACGCAAAGACCTGAAGCCGCTGCCTGTCGACTTCAACGCGGTGCATCAATCGGTGTCTGCGGTCGACATCATCGTCCCGGTGCTGGAAACCTTCATCGCCGAGCATGAGCCTGACGTCGATCTTGAACAGGCGATGATCGAGGCGCGCTATCCCAACGGGCTTCCTTATTACCAGCACTGGGACACCCTGGATGCGGTCGCGCGCCACCATGGCCTGTCGCTGGGCAATTTTGCGCACCGGGTGGATATCTCCTTTCCCTACTTTTTGCAGGATCAGGCCTGGGCTGACGATGCGGGGCGAGCATTGGCCCACGCGTCGCGGCTGGGGCCTTCTCAGCGGCAGTTGCTGACGGAGCCCGCCGCGACGACGGCAGGGCGCGATGCTTTTTATCTGGAAAATTTCGGTGCCGATGGCGTGGCGTGGCAGAACCTCAACCAGGTGCCGTTCTTTGGTGAGCGGACCAAACTCGACACTCCGGGACTTGAGGCCTTGCTGTCGGTGCGAGAGTTTGCGCCAGAGCGCTCCGCTAACGTGACGTACACGCCAGCTGTGCCAGTAGAGCCGGAAAGCGGGCGCTCCGGATCGGTTTACCTCAATGCCAATACCCACCCGGCCGTGGGCATCACCGGCAGCGGCTCCGGCCCGTCGTTCCTGCATCGATTGTCGGCCGATCCCACCACCGCCGTGGGCCTTGAACGATACGACCGGATGAACCGCAAGTTGCGGCTGGATCAGTGGCTGGAGCTGCCCAGCGAACAGGTGGACGCGCTGTTGGCGGCCGCCATCAAGGCTGAAGCGCGCGGTGACCCGCAGCCCGAGTCGTGGCGGATCACGGAAAAAGTCGTGCATGCACTGGGCCTGTTTCAGTCGTTACGCGAGCGCTACGGATGCACGGCGCAAGACTTTGCCGCGTTTATCGACGAGGTGTCGATCTATGGTCGCGGTGAGGAACTCTCGCAGTTCGATCAGGTGTTCAATGGCCGGGGCGACTATCGCGAACCGTTGAAGCTCGATGGCAAACCGTTCCCGTTATTGCCCGCGCAAGGCGTGTCCGATCTGACGGTCGCCCAGCTGTGCAGTGCTCTGGGGATCGATCTGCAAACTTACCGTTACCTGGCGCTGGCGATTGCCGGCGCGCATGACGTCAAGGACGACAAGCTGCTGCGCAGCGCGGCGATGATGTCCAGTTTTTACCGGCTGGTGAGGCTGCCACGCCTGTTGGGCATCACGCCGGTCGAGGGCGTGCTGATGCTGACATTGCTGGGTGGGGAGCCTTGGCTCAATGGCCTGGCGGGTGTGCCCCGGATCAATACGACTCGGGTCAACACGCCCGATGTGTTGAACCTCATCTACGCCATGGATTCCTGCGTGGGGTGGTGCGCCGAGCGCAACATCCCGGTGCTGTGGATGTTGCAACAGGTCTCGGCGCCGCAAGCGCTGACGGCTGTTTCCGAGGCGGAGCGGCAGCTGTTTGAACAGGTGCGCGATGTGGTCTCCGGCGCCCTGTTTACCAACATGGCGTTGTTGATGGCCGACGTACCGCCGCTGGCGGGCGCCAGCTGGCTCGACCTGCTGACGATGCTGGTCGAACCCGATGGGCTGGTCATGGCCTTTACGGGTACCGAGGCCGAGTACCTGATCGTTGCCCGGGCCGCGCTGGATAACGCGGTGAAGGACGGTCTCGGTGAAGGCGATGAGAGCGTGCGCGCGGTGATCGTCGAGAAAATGCTCACCGTCCTCTTGCAGGCCCGGGAGGCTCAGGCGTCGGTGGTCAAGGAATGTCTGGCGGTGTATGCCGGGGTCACTGCCGAGCAAGCGATACAGGTGCTGACCTGGGCCGATGCCACGGTGCACCGCCTGTTGCGTCAGGTGCTCGAACACGCACCGTCAGGGTTTGAAGACTCTCTCGGCGGGCGCAGCGAACAGCCTGATCCGCTGCTCGCGTTGCTGGCCGATGTGCGCCGCCGCAGTGCGGTGGTGGCGAAACTGGAGTTGAGCGCCGAGTTGTTGCAGGACTATCTGAATGGCGGCCATGAGGCCTGGCTGGGGCAGGACGACAAACACGCGTTCACGGTCAGGACGCTGTATTACCTGACCTCGCTCACCCGGGCGTTCGAGTTAGGCAAGCAGCCGGCGCAGAAACTGCTCGATTACCTGCGTGAGGTCAACGCGTTGCCTTCCCCGCTGGCGGGGGATGCGTTGCGGGTGGCCCAGCAAGCGGCGTCCATCCGGTTGGCGGAGTTTTTTGACTGGAGCGTGCAGGAGGTGCGCGAGTGCGTCAGCCGCATCGATCCACAGCTCAAAGTCCTGAAAAACCTGACCCAACTGGACCTGTTGATGCGTGTTCGCGTGATGGCGGCGCACACCGGCATGGATGCCTTGACCATCTTCCTGATGGGCACTTTGCCGGACGAGGTAGACAAGCCCAGGTACGAAGAGGCGGCCGAGCATGCGCTGTTGAGTCTGTCCCAATCCCGTGCGCCGGTGGTGCCGCTTACCGAGGATCTGCAACAGATCGTCACCCTGACCTGTGTCGTGGACAACTCCGAAGTGGTGGCCAACAAACCGGGGGCGAAGATCACCTTCACCGTGACCCTGAAGGATAGCGACGGGAAACTGTTGAGCGGTGTCAACGTTTACTGGAGCGCCAGGCTGGGCAGCATTGCCACCAAGGCAAGCGATACGAAGGGCGAGGTCAAAGCCGAGTTCATACCCGGCAAGGTCACCGGTACGGACACCCCGCAATTCTGGCTGGATCTGCTCGCGCCGGAGTATGCCCCCACCATCAACGTGGTCGCCGACCCGCTTAGCCTGCAATTTCCGCCCCCCCTCATGTCGCGGGTGCCGTTGGGCGCCGTGCCCTACCAGCAGGAAGTCGAACTCTACGCCACGCTGCTGGACAGTTATCAAAACCTTGGAAAAAACAGCCTCGTGCGATGGGATTTCGAGGTGCTGGACTCTGTCGTCGAGCCAGCGTCGCTGGTTATCCGTCCCGCGCAGGCCTACACCAACCAGCAGGGCCTGACGCGAGTGTTTGTCTCCAGTCCTACCGGCGGAACGTTCCAGATCAGCGTCCTCAGCGAGGCGGGTGAGTCGCAGGCGTTTTTTGAACCCATCACGTTCAACAGCGAGGAGGCAGGCCTATGAACGGCATCGCTGGCTGGTCATGCGTCTGCGGTTCACACCTTAAGGAGGAAGGATCATGGCACTGAACACGATGGCGGGCCTGCTCGAAAAGCGTCGTAGCGCCTTGGTCGAATACTGCATAGGGCAAGTGGGTAAAGCCGCGAACCCCAAGTACGGCTTTGTGCGAACCCCGGCCGACTTGTTCGAATTGCTGCGCATGGATCCGCTGGACCGTTACCCGGTGCAGAGTTCCTGGGTCGCCGAAGCGACGAGTTGCTCCCAGCAGTTCATTCACGCCGCGTATCGCAAGCTGGAACCGGGCTATGCCGACGTCGAATTCGACAGACGTGATCTGGCCACCTGGGAGCTTTACAGCAACTACCCGGATTGGGCCGCGTTGCAACTGATCGCGCTGTACCCGGAAAACTTCATCAATCCCTTTGTGCGGCAGCGCAAGACCAGCCTGTTCAAAACCCTGGAAAACAACCTCAACCAGACGCGTTTGAACAACGACTCGGTGCAATCGGCGTTGCAGGCCTACCTGCAAACGTTCGAGCAAACCTGCAACCTGGACGTAATCAGCAGCTACATGGACGGTGCCGCGCCCGAGCGTGCCGATTATTACTTCGTCGGTCGCCAGCGGGTGCCGCCGTTCCAGTACTACTGGCGCAAGGCTGAGGTGGAGCTTTCTGCCAGTTGCAAAGCCATTAATCCGGCGGCGTGGAGTGAGTGGCAGGCCGTGGACATCCCCACGGGGGTGAAGGTGCTGGACATTCGTCCGGTGTTTTGGAGCGGGCGGTTGTGCCTGGTCTGGGCCGAGTGGCGCGACAAGGTATCGGGCCAACAGGCCGATGAATATTTGCCGCACAAACTGGACATCAACGTGGCCTTCATGACGCAGAACGGTCAATGGTCGGCGCCGTTGAACCTGCGCGGTTGCGAGTACGACGATGACCATTCTGCCGGCGCCCGGCTGATTGCGACCGTGTGGGCCGATCATCACCACCCCAAGGGCAAGCTGGGGGTTTTGTTGACCGACGATAAGCCCGGCGCAGATGGGCTCAAGGTGTACGCGGTGCGTGATGTGCTGTTCCGGCCGGTGATCGGAGACGATGGCGGCTGGCTCGAGCACGCGGCGCAGCAGCGCTTTGTCGCCGTCGAGACGGTTCAGCACCCGCTGATGAATCAGCCGACGGTCACGGCCACGGTGGACGCGGCGGGCGATCTGACGCCCTACCTGGAACTGCAGGCCGTGGCGTTTCGTGTTGGCAACGACGATCTGCTGGTTGTCCAGGGTGTCTTGCGGCCCACGGGCCGTACCGGCAACGCCGAGTTCACGTTGACCTTAATAAACCCGGCCGCGGGCGACCCGGAGCCGATCAAAGTCACCCAGCCGATGGCCGGTGGCTGGGCAACTCCATGGCAGGTCTTCAGGCGCGCAAAAGGATCATGGGTGAGCCCGACCTTTACCTTTGGTGCTGCCACAGGGGGGCGTAAAAAGTTTGTCCTGACGATCGTCAACGTCACGGACTTCACCCCGCCGGCACTGCTCAAAAACACCCGGGATGCGGCGCAATTTCTCGCCTTCAGGCAGCCAGGCCTGACGCTTGAATTCACCCGTCTGAATTCGCTGTTCGGCCCCGAGCTGGTACAGCGCTCCAATATTTCCGTCGACGCCGTGCTGGATTGGGACACCCAGTTTCTGTCTGAGCCGGCCCCGGATGCTGAAACGATCGACGAGCCGAACGGCGCATTCAACGGCGCCAACGGGCTGTTTTTCTGGGAGCTGTTTTTTCATCTGCCACATCTGGTGGCTGCACGCTTGCGCGCGGAAGACCGTTTTCTGGAAGCGCAGCACTGGCTGCACTACTTGTTCGACCCACAGGCGCCCGCCGACCCTGCGCATTCGAAGCCTGCGTACTGGCGCTGCCGGCCCTTGAGTGGCCCCGGCAACCTGGGCTGTGAAACCGAAGCGCCGACCGACCCCGACGCCATCGGCTATTCGGCGCCCCGGCATTTTCAGATCCTGGTGTTCACCGAGTACGTCAAGAACCTGGTGGCCTGGGGGGACTGGTATTACCGCCAACTCACCCGGGACAGTCTGGTGGCGGCCAAATTGTGCTACGTGCAGGCCAAGTTTCTGATGGGCAAGGCACCCACCGTGCGCACGGTGAACCGCTGGGAAACCGACACGGTTGGCAGCCTTTTGAACAAAAGCACGTCGCGGCCGGCGCTTGAGCAATTTGAACAAAGTCTGGTGTTCAGCCTGGCGGATTTCCCTGCCGCCGCCGACGCCCCTCCGCTGCTTGGGCTGTTGGCCAACGAGCCTTTCAAGCAACCGATCAATGAGCAGTTGCTCGGGATGTACGACTTGCCCGGCCAGCGCCTGCATAACCTGCGTCACAACCTCACCCTCGACGGCAAACCGCTGGAAGTAGCGCTTTTCAGTCCGCCCACGGACCCCAACCAGTTACTGCGCGATCTGGCCGCCGGCGGCGTCGGCGGGCCGAGACCCATGGGCGGGCGACTGGTGGTGGGCGCCTTCCGCTGGCGCGTGAGCTTCGAGGCCGCGTTACGGGCCGTGCAGACACTGCAGGAATACGGCAATCAGGTGCTGCGCTTGATCGAACAACGGGATCGGGCCGAGCAGGAGGAGATGCAGCAAAACCATCTGGTGGAACTGGGCACCTACGCCCGGACCGTGCAGGAACAGACCATCGCCCAACTGCAAGTGAACGTGACGGCGCTGGAGCAGAGCCGCGCCGTGGCGCAGGAACGGGCCGATGCCTATGCACAGCGCTATGACGAAAACGTATCGGCGGTTGAATACGAGGTCATGGAGAGTCTGCAACGGTCGAAAGTGTTGGCGTTGGCCGCGTCAAGCATCAAACCCTATGGTGCGGTTTTAGCGGCGGTGCCCAACGTTTTCGGCCTGGCCAATGGCGGGCACCGTCTTGAAAAAGTGACCGATGCGGTGTGCTTCGGGTTGGAGATCGCCTCGTCGATGCTGCAACTGGACGCGGACAAACAAGCCACCACCGAAGGCTATCGCCGTCGCCGTGCAGAATGGCAACTGCAACGGGATCAGGCGTTGGCGGAAGTCCGGGCCCTCGATCAGCAAATCAGCGCGCAGACCCATGCCGTGCAAGCCGCCAGCACCAGCCTGGAGCAAACCCTCAGGGCCAACAGCCAGGCATTGACGGTTTACAACTTCCTCAAGAAGCGTGCGACCAATGTCGAACTGTTCGGCTGGTTGCTGGGCCAGCTCAAGGCGTTGCACTACCAGGCCTACGATGCGGTGGTCAGCTTGTGCCTCAACGCCCAGGCCGCGCTGAGCGCGGAAACCGGCGATTACGACGCGCAGATTCCATTGCCTCAGGTCTGGCTGGACAACCGCCACGGCCTGACGGCCGGCGAGCATCTGCGCGGGCATTTGCTACGCATGGAGCGCGAGTACCTGCAACGCCATGAGCGTCGGCTGGAACTGGTTAAAACCGTTTCGTTGCGGCAATTGTTCGACGACACGTTCGATCCGCAGCCGGGCATTACCGGCTGGACGCAGGCGCTGGATCGCTTGCAGAAAAACGGCACGCTGGAGTTCCGGCTCACGCAGTTGCTGTTCGATCGCGACCATCCGGGCCATTACTGCCGGCAGATCAGTTCGGTCGAGGTCGATCTGCCGGTACTGACCGGGCCTTTTCAGGATGTGCGGGCCACCTTGCTCCAGGTCAGCAGCATGATTGCGACCAAAGCGTCGGCACAGTCGGTGAGGTACTTGCACAGGCCGGACGGCGCCGTGGCGCCTGCCGATGTGCAGGTCAACCTGCGCAGCGGTCAGCAAATTGCCTTGTCGATGGGGATTGCCGACAACGGCATGACCGCCATAAAGCCCGATGAAGGCTTGCTCAACCCCTTCGAAAACACTGGGGTGGTGTCGCGCTGGACGTTGAGCTTCCCCTGGCCGAAAAAAGCGCCACAGCAGGCGATGCTGCTGTCGTTGACGGACATTATTGTGCGCATCCGTTACACCGCCCGAGGCGGCGAGCCAACCTTCACGCGGACCGTCGAAGACCTGGTGACCCGCGCCGAAGAGGTCGCGCAGAACCCCACCTTCGACGGAGCAGGACGTCATGAATAAACCGATCATCCTGGCCAATGAAAGTCTGGTGCGTAACGGTGATTTCGAGCAGGCGTTCAGTCATTGGAAAAAAGGCCCGATCAACCCGGACTGGCTGGGGACGGCGCAAGAAATCTATGAGGGCGTACCGATTCGTTTCCTGAAGGCTGGCAATGAGTCTTCGGTCAGTCAGCCGCTGACGGTGCCCAAAGACCCCGGCGTTCAGGCTCGTTATGTCCTCGGTTTCCTGTGCGAGACGCGTCATGCCGAGGCGGGCAAGCTGGTCGTCAGCATCGAAGGGCAGCCGCAAACGCTGGAGATCCCGTTGCCGCCAGGAGGGCTGCGCAATCCAGAGGACGATCAGGCGCGACTGCAAAAGGGTCAGCCGCTGGAGTTCAAACCCATCAAGTACGAGGTCGAGCTGGACCTGCCGTTCAAAGGTCAGGACACCATCACCGTGGGGGTCTTCAGCCCGCGCAACACGGCGGGCGACTACGTTTCCCAAGTGTGTATCACTCGAATCAACCTCCAGTTGCACTTGGCGCCGGCGGTGATGCAAGCGCTGCTGCTTGACGAAGAACCGGTGCCGCCGGGCGGGACTTTGTACCTGTGCCTGGGGGCCTCCGCCAGCCTTGCCCACCGACTGACTTTCCGGCCCGTGCCGGGCAACGCCTGGCTGGATACCCACGCGGCGTTGACCAGCGACGACAACCCGCTGGGCGCGGTGGTCGCGACGCCTTCCTGGGGCGTGGATCATCCGCTTGCCGAGCAATGGCGGCTCGACTGCCCATGGATCGGAGACGATGAGCCTTACCTCTTCTCGATGAATCTGCTCAATCAGTACAGCGCCGACGCTTATCCGGTGACCGTGTCACTGGGGCATCACCGGTTGGTGTTCCGCGAAGTGCTCGAAGCCGCTTACTACCCGGTGCTTGAATACGGTCAGAGTGTGCGTCTGGGGGTACAAGTGGCTTCGTATTACACCGGGCAACCCCTCAACGGGCGGACGGTGAACTGGACACTGGCGAGACAAGGGGTGAAAGGCGCCGCCGTGACCAACGATGAAGGCTGGGCGTACTTCGATTATCAGCCGACGCAGCCTGGCGAATTCGCCATCGAGGCGTCGGTCGCGAGTCCATATCACGCCACCGGCGTCGCGACTCAAACCATTGCGGTCCGGGCATTGGCGACGGATCCGTGGAAGGACGTGCTGGCGGTCACCGAGGGGTTGGAGGCGCCTTGGGAGGAAAAAACCGGCTATCCCAATCGAGGCTCGGATTATTCGGTCAGCGTGAAACTGCCGGCCGACAGTCCGTTGCTGGATACGCTGCTGTCGTTGCATTGGAGCGGTGATTCCCATGAGCAACTGGGCGTTGCCGTCAGCCCGGCGCTTGAAGAACCGGTGCTGGTCACGGACGCCCGGTTTGCCTGGACGCTGACGAGCGAGGACCGACTGGACGGCCGGTTCGATCTGTCGTTGGTGTGCTCGAAACTGCTGTTGCCTTCGGCGAAAAAAACCATGTCGCTGGCGCGCAATCTGGTCAAGGTCGGCGAGGTGCGCGAGGCCAACAAGAGTCCGGTGGTGGATGAAAACGAAAGTGTGCTGTTGCGGGTACAGGTAGTGCATGTGGTAGTGAGCGGCGACGGTGATCCCGTCGTCAATGCGCTGGTCGACTGGGCGACCCCCGAGGGCCCTTTGCCCACGGTCACCACGGGCGCCGGTGGCTGGGCGAGTGTGCTGTATACGCCGAAAAGCGCGGGCGACAAGTCAGTCACCGCCCGGATCAAGGCGCACGCGGAAGCGGTTGCGGTTGAGCGGCCATTCACGGTGAACGCGATTGCGACCAGCCCCTGGAAAAGCGAGGTCAGGATTCTGCTGGATGAGGTGGAAGTCGACCGGGTGGCACTCGGGGTGCTTTGCCGGCGAGGACAGGCACATACCCTGAAAGTCGTGCCCGTCAGCGGCAGTACGTGGGTCGGCAAAAACATCAGCTTGCACTGGCGCGGCGCGGCGCCGGCGATCGGGTTGGTGCCCAGTGACCTTGGAACGCCCAAGCCTTTATTGGCCAGCGGCGTGGAATGGACGCTGGTCTCAGCGGTGAACACCAGCCAGAGCAGTCTGTTTGAGCTGGAGTTGCGCCTTGAAAGCGTCACGACCGTTCGAGAGTTGTCCGGGCGATTGGTGTCCGCGGACCTGACACAAGAAGTGAGCCTGGTGCTGGATCAGATACCGGCAACGCTGGATGGCCAGACGCTCTATCCCTGCCTGGGTGCGCTTCATCGTTTTAACGTATTGCCCAATGCCTTGAGCCCGCTGGTGGGACTGATGGCATCGTTGAGCTGGTCGGGGACACCCGCCGACCAGTTGGACGCAACGGTCCGCCCCGATTTGAACAGCCCTCAACCGGTCAGCGACGGCGGCGCGATCTGGTCGCTGGATTTCACCGCCAGTGAGACGCCTGGCCAGTTCGCCCTGGCGCTGGAGCTGCCCCAGTTAAGCTTCAGCTCCACGGCCAAGGCGATGGTGCTGGGCCATAACAAAGTCAGGATTGAGGTGTTGCGTGAATCGGCCGTGGACCCGGTCATCGGCCAAGACCCTGCCTGGGTGTGGGCTCGGGTGTTCTCGCATTTCACCGCCCGCGCCGTCGGCGAGGTGCCCGTGACCTGGACGGCGGAGGGGGCAAGCGAGTTGCACACCGATGCCGATGGCTGGTCCGGTTTTGCTTTTGCGCCGGGCATCGCCGGGCAACATGAGGTCGAGGTGCGGCTTTCCAGTCCTTACGATGGCTATCAAGAGAAACGCTCGACGCAGGTTACGGCGCTGGCGAGCGATCCGTGGGCGGGGCTGCAGGTCAGTTTCGACAAGCAACCGTTCCAGCCCTGGGGCCAGAAAACCTGTTTCCCGCGGCGCAAGGGTGAACACTCCATCGACCTGACGGCGCCCGGTAACAGCCCACTGTTCGGTCAAGGCTTGACGCTGGGCATGACCGGGACCGGGCCTGCCGAACTGGGTATCAGCTTCTTGTCGGAAGGGCTCGGCGTGCCACGAATGTTCTACGACTCGGGGTTGCACTACTTGTTCAAGGTGGGTGATCTGAAGGACGGAAGTTTCGCCTTGCGCTTGTCGTCGCAGCGGCTGGCGAGCCTGTCGCCGGGTAACGCGATGTCTGTGGGGGAAGGTTCGCAGGTGCTCAAGATCGCCGGCAACAACCGTGCTTTTCAGACACTGGATTGGGGCCAGGAACTAGTCGAACAGGTCACCGTGGTGTCGGTTATCAGTGGCCGGCCGATGGTGGGGCAGACGGTGACGTGGCGTAGTCCTGATCTGGGGTTGGTGACTTCTGTGACTGATTATTACGGTGTGGCGAGAGTGCGGTTTGTTCCCGTCTCGCCCGGAGCGGCCCAGCTGACGGCGACGGTGGGCGATGAGTTGCGCTCGGACTCGCTGTCGATTGCGTTTGCGATGAATGAACCGCGCAAAATCATCGAGTTGTATGTGCCCATATCCGTTCCCGTCTCTGACGGTTTTGCCCACGCCAAGGTGGTGTCAAGCCGCACCGGCATGCCACTGCCAGGGGTGGCGGTGATGTGGAAATACTGGGATGAGGAACTGGGTTCTTCAATGACCGATGCCAACGGTATTGCCCGGTTGACCTTTTTACCCACGGAGGCTGACGGTCGCGGTTTGTTGACCGCAATCGTCAAGGGCGGTGAGCTGGGTTGGGAATCGGTTGTCATGAACTACACCGGGCTGGTGCCGATCATTCATTACCTGAACAGTTCTGACCTGACCATTGATTTGGGAGAGCAAGCAAGCGCCGAGGTCAGAGTGATTTCGCGCCAGGATGGTCTGCCGCGGGAGAACATACAGGTGCAATGGGCATTTTCCGGGTTGTCGCTGCCCTCGACGGTGACAGGGCGGGACGGCCTATCGAGCGTAAGCTTCACGCCAGCATTGCCTAGTGTTCAGAAACTTGTCGCAACGGTAGGTTTGGGAGATACCCGCTCGTTGGACTTCAAGGTGCTCGGCCGAATGATGTCCGACATCGAAGGGGCTGGCTCGTACCCTGTTGACGGCCAGGCATTCATCAAGTTTCGGGTCGTTTCGAGGGCTGACGGAACACCGGTCGCAGGCAAGGAAATTCGATGGGTCAAGCAAGAACAGCCGGATGGCACCTCGCTGTCGGACTCGAATGGATGGGTGAGGAAAAGTTACGGTTCGGAGGGGGCGGTGGGATACACAGTCGTCCGCGCTTATATTCCTGGCGAGGCTGACGAGATCCTCGATGAGGAAACGTTCCGGCTGCATTTTTACGACCCGACGCTGCCCTGAGGCGTAACCAGACACTGCGATTCACTTACGCCTGACCGCTTCTTTTCCAGTTCAGATACCGCGTCACCAACTCGGCCCCCAGCTCACGGGGTCTTGCATCCACCACCGGCACTCCATGAGCGCTCAAGCGCTCGTGGAGTTGTGCCCGGTCGTTCAGGTAATCCACCGTCGCGCAATAGGCCAGTGCCTCGGGCAAGGTTTGCACCGGCGCTTGCCGCAAGTCGTCGAGCAGCTCTTCGCGCAAGCTCGCGACCAATACCCGATGCAATTTGCCCAGGCGTTTGACGGCGGTCAGCAGTTCTTCATCGTCTTCATCGCGCAGGTTGGTCACCAGCACCACCAGCGCCCGGCGCTTTTGTCGGGCCAACAGCTCGGTGGCGGCAGCCTGGTAGTCGGCGGGACGTTGGGTGCTGTCAAGGTCGTAAACGGTATTGAGCAGGACCTTGAGTTGCTCGGTGCCTTTGACCGGCGCGAGGTAATGCGGCCGGTCGCAGGCGAAGGTGCTCAGGCCTACCGCATCGCCTTGGCGCAGGGCGACGTAGCTGAGTAACAGGCAGGCATTCAGGGCGTGATCGAAATGCGCGAGTTCGCCATCCTGGCTGCGCATGCGCCGGCCGCAATCGAGCATGAAAATGATTTGCTGGTCGCGTTCGTCCTGATACTCACGGGCGATGGGCGTGCGTTGTCGGGCGGTGGCTTT
The DNA here is from genome assembly GCF_050280905.1 of Pseudomonas sp. NPDC086278. Classification (NCBI taxonomy): domain Bacteria; kingdom Pseudomonadati; phylum Pseudomonadota; class Gammaproteobacteria; order Pseudomonadales; family Pseudomonadaceae; genus Pseudomonas; species Pseudomonas sp. NPDC086278. The sequence continues at coordinate 17,170 of NZ_JBNNWE010000047.1, read as the reverse complement.
CCAGTCGATCTGGCGCAGGCTGTCGCCTTCACGGAATTCACGCAGTTGATGAAACTCCAGACCCAGGCCACGGCGTTGCCGTTGGCGTACGCCGAGCTGGCTGAGCCAGTTGTCCACCGCCAGCAACTGGCCGCCGTAGAGACGGGCGAAGTCGGGGTACACGCGGGTGCTGTCGGCCACGTTCAGCAGGCGTTTGTCGGACCATAAACCCAAGGGGCTCGGCAGGTTGATTTCGCAGTGTTCGAAGGTGAAGTGACCGCGTTTGAGCGGCCGTAATCGATATCCGATCTGGCTGTACTGACCGGGTTGCAGTTCGACGCGCAGGGGCAGGTTTTCGAAGCTCAGGCCTTGCGGTACGTGGTCGAAAATCTCGATGTGCAGTGGCTGGTGAACGTCATGCTCGACCTCCAGTCGCACTTCGCTCCAGCGCCCGAGTGCCAGGCTGCCGGGCAGGTATCGCTTGAGGCGCAGCGAGGGCAAGCGTTTGAGGCGCACGCCGTCGAGCACGGCGAGCGCCAGCAGCGCCAGCAGCAACCCCCAGTTGATCGACAACAGGGTTGAGGGGACGGCGACTTCCAGCGCGCGCAACGTGCCCAGCACGATGCCGATGACCAGCAGGCTCGCGAGCCAGCCCAACAGCAGTCGCGAGGGTTTCACAACCGTGGCGCCGGCACTTGATCGAGCAATTGCTTGAGCACCTGATCGACGTCCAGTCCTTCGATATCCAGCTCCGGTGCAATGCGCACGCGATGACGCAGCACCGCCAGCGCACAGCCTTTGATGTCGTCCGGAATCACGAAGTCGCCGCCGCGCAGCAACGCTCGGGCGCGGGCGCAACGCACCAGGGCGATGGACGCGCGCGGCCCGGCGCCGAGGCTCAGGCCCGGCCAGCTGCGGGTGGTCCGGGCGAGGCGCACGGCGTAATCGAGGACCTGATCGTCCAGCGGCAGATCGCTGGCGATGCGCTGCAAGGCCAGCACGTCCTTGGCTTGCAACACGGTGCGCAGCGGTTGCACGTCGAGCATGTCGGCGCGGGTCGAGCGACTGACCTGACGCACCATGTCCAGCTCTTGTTCGGCGTCGGGATAATCCATGCGCACCTTGAGCATGAACCGGTCGAGTTCGGCTTCGGGCAACGGATACGTGCCTTCCTGTTCGATCGGGTTTTGCGTGGCGAGCACCATGAACGGTTGCGCGATAGGCAAGGCGCGCCCTTCGAGGGTGACCTGGCGTTCCTGCATGGCTTCGAGCAGCGCGGCCTGGGTTTTCGCCGGGGCGCGGTTGATCTCGTCGGCCAACAGCAGATTGGTGAACAGCGGCCCCTTGCGCAGCTTGAATTGCTCGGTGGTCAGGTCATAGACCGCGTGGCCCGTGACATCGCTGGGCATCAAGTCCGGAGTGAATTGAATGCGCGCGAACTCGCCGCCGAAGCAACGGGCGAGGGCGCGCACCAGCAATGTCTTGCCCAGCCCCGGCACCCCTTCGAGCAGCACATGGCCGCCAGCGATCAGGGCGGTGAGAACATCGTCGATCACGCTGTTCTGGCCGATCACCGCTTTCTGCAATTCGCCGCGCACTGCCTGGGCCAATTGACTGGCGCGCTGGCGTTGCCGGGCGGCGTGAGTCGGCGAGCCAGGCTCGATCTGTTCACTCATAAGGCGTTCCTCAAGGTTTGCAGGTGGGCGACCTGGCGACTGAAGTCAGCGCTGGAAAGACGCTGTTTCGGTCGTGGGCTCATGGCCTGGCTGATTGCGCGTGTGGGTTGGCGGGTCAGGCGTGCGAGCACCAGCCATTGCTCGGCAACGCCGAGTTGTTCGAAACCGGGATGACGGCGCCGTACGCGCCGCAGAATGTCCTGTTGCAAGGCTTGCAGCAGGTGCTGCTGACCGTTGCGGCGCAACATGAAATCGGCGCTGGCGCGCAGGTGTTCCAGCAGTTGACGCCGGCCTTTCGACGCCGGTTCAAGCAGCGGCCCATGGCGCATGGCGACATGCCAGAAACCCAGGGCGATCAGCGCAATCAGCGCCACCAGCGCCTGCGGGAAATAGCGCCACAGCAAGGTCAACAAGCCGTCGTGGTCGGTGTTGAACAGCAACGTCACGCTCGTGCCGGCAGTCAGGTACCAGAGCAACCAGGCGTTGTCGTACTGTTCGATGGCCGGGGTTTTCCACAGGTCGGCGTCGGTCACCACGATGATCGAACCGAGCCCGTGGTTGAGCTGCATCATGTGCGTGGCCTTACCGCTGTTGGCCCAGGACTGCGCGAGGTTCTTCGGGTCTTCGAGATGGAACGCGGTGTCGAAACTGGCGTAGGCCGGCGCGTCTTCATCTTCGAGATAGAGTTTGGTCAATTCGGGATAAGGCTCGTCGCTCTGTTCGGAAGGCGGGTCCTTGAGGTCTTTGCTCAGCGACTGGTGCAGCTGCACCCGGTCGAGCAGCAGGTCATTGCTCTGGCCGGTCTTTTCATCCCACAACGACTGGGCGACAAACAGCACTCGCCCACCGGCGCGGGTCCAGTTCATCACTTGATCAACCTGGCGCGGGGTCATGTTGTAGCGGTCCCCGAGCAACAACAGGCTGTGCTGGCGAGGGTCGAGGGTGGGCAGCACGTCGAGGCTGTTGGCATGGCCGACGCTCAAGCCCTGCTTGCGCAGGAAATACTCGGCGCCAAGGTAGGGATTCGCCTTGGCTTCAGGCGCCGGGCCATGGTCGATTTGTTCCTGATAGGGCGTGGCTTTCAAGTACAGGTAAATGCTCAGCGCGCCCAGCAGCAAGGCGATGACCACGCCAGCCGACCACCACAGACGCCGGTTCAACGGGCAGCTCCCGGGCCGAACAACGTTCGCCAGCCGTCACACAGTTCCTGCTGCAAATGAGCGGGCGGCAGGCGATGACCGTACGCCATGTTTTGCCAGTGACCGGTCAGGGTTCTGCTGAAGGCCAGCAAGGCGGGTTGTTGCAGTTGCTCGACCCGCCGGAGCACTTCGCCTTCAGTGTCGGCGGCTTTCAGCGCCATGTGGTGGTCGTGCAACAAGTGACTGAGCAAGGCGCGATAAAGCAAGCCGAGGGCTTCGCGCGGGTGGGTTTGCCAGAGGCTTTCGGCGCTGGCGGCAATGTCGGCGGGCAGGGTTTCGCGGGCGAGGTCCAGGCCGAACGCCTGCGGCGGATGCGCTCGCGCGATTTTGTTTTTCAACGCCGGCCGACGGCTGACAAACGCCTGCAACCAGTCGCGGTAACGCCAGACCAGCAAGCTAATGCCACCGATCACCGCACCCCACAGCAACACTTCAATCAGGGTAGCGAGGACGCCGAAGCGCTGGCTGTCGAGCAGTGCCATCAATGTCTTCAGCCATCCGGGTGCGTTGCCGTCGTCGGCTGTTTGGGTGACGGGTTGGTCTTCACCGAATCGATAGCGGGTCACCGTTTCCTTGTTCTTGAACGGTGGCTGATCGAGGATCGACTTGATCGCGTCTTTGGCGGCCTGACTGGTCAGTGGCTGGTTCAAAAGGCGCGGACTGTCTGGCGCAATGGCCGGCTCTGCGGCCCAGGCGTGTTGTGGGTTCGGTAGCAGCAGGAACGTGGCCAGCAGCAGGGTGAGCGCGGTGGTCGCGAGGCGTTGGCGCAACCGGCGGAACACCAGTTCGATGTCCCATGCTTCCAGTACCGTTCGCCGGTTCAGGTAGAGGCTGAATCCACAGGCGACATAGATCGGCTCCCAGATAATCAGCACCAGGGCGTAAAAGACGTTGGTCAAGTGTTCCAGCCAGCGCCAGTCCTGCACGGCGGCGCTGATCAACGTCTGCCAGCTCCAGTCGAGCTCGATCTGTTGCGGCACAAGCAGGTAGAACAGCACCAGCAAGCCAATCCACAGGGCAGTTTCCAGATGTACACCGATGATCGTCAGCCACTGCGTTGCACCGGCATTGCGCTGCAATAGCACCCGCAAACGCTGTTGCCGTGCTTCACCGCCCAAGCCTTCGAGTTGCACCACCGGCATCGTAAAACTGCGGCTCAGGCTCAAGCGGCGCCAGGTCAGGCTGGCCAGCAATTGCGGTTTGAGCAGGCGCGGCCATTCACGCAAGGCTTGTTTCAACGTGGGGGTTTCGCCGAACAGGCTTTTGGAAACGATGTACAACGGCAAGCGATCGAACGCCGGTTTGAGCCACCAGAAAATGAAAACGGCGAGGGACGGTGAATCCCAAAAAATCACGCTGAGCAGGGCAAAGACCGGCAAGGTAACGATGGCCCAACTGGTCATCAGCAGCCGGCGATGACGCTGGCTCAACAGCACGCCCAGGTCCATGGCTTCCCAAGTGGTGCGCGGGCGGATCACCACGGTGGCGTCACTCAGGCGCATGGCGAATCCGTCCGGCAAACAGCAAATAACTCGCGACCAACGCCCAGAGCACGGCGCCGACCACGTATTTGGTCATCGGCGCCGGCGCGGTCATCGACGACCAATACGCTTCGATGAACGCTGCAATCAGCAGAAACAGCATCACGCCGCAGATCAACAACACGCTCTTGTGCGCAGACTGTCGCAATGCATCGGCGCGGGGCAGGCGTCCCGGGGCGATCAATGCCCAGCCCAGTTGCAGGCCGGCGGCACCGGCCAGGGCGATGGCCGTCAGTTCGAACGCGCCGTGCCCGATCACGAACGACCAGAAGGTTTGCCCATAGCCGACGTGGGTCAGATGCCCGGCCACCGCGCCGATCATCAAGCCGTTGAACAGCAGGAAAAATGCGCTGCCCAGTCCGAACAGCAAACCGCTGGCGAAGGTCTGAAAGGCGATGCCGATGTTATGCATGATGTAGTAACCGAACATCACCCAGTCTTCACTGGCCGCGCGCTCCGCCGAGCGCCCCAGGTGACCGGCGACAGGGTCGTACATGCTTTGCATCTCGCTGACCTGTTCGGCCGGGATCAGGTTGTAGACCAGGTCCGGGAACAGGTACACCAGCACGGCGAAGCCGATCAGGCTGCCGAAAAACATCAGGCCGGCGGCGAGCACGAAGCGCCACTGTTCACGCACCAGTCGCGGAAAGCCGGCCAGGACAAAACCCAGCACATTGGCGCCCAGCCGACTGCGATGTCGATACAACTGTTGATGCCCGCGCAGCACCTGTTGCTGCAACGAGTCGATCAGGAAACTGCTGTAGCCGCGCTCCTGAGCCAACGCCAACTGGTGGCAAAGGCGTCGATAGTCCTTGGGGAAACCGGCGATCCGGGACGCGTCCTTGCCGCGCTCGAGTCGGTCCAGTGTCCGCGAAAACTGCTCCCACTCGGCCTTGTGGCGATGTTCGAAAAGGCTTTGCTTCATGCCGGACCCAACAAGCCGCGGGCGATGCCGTTGAGTTCGGCCACCGCGCGTGACTCGGACATCTGCAACGGCTGGACAAGGATCGCGGCGAGTTCAATGGTGCGCGCCGGTGAAAGTTCGCCCTGGCGTTCGGCGAAGCCGAGGACGGCGCGTTGCTCCGATAACGTCAGGGCAAAGGCTGGGCGCACGGGGTGGGCGTCGGGCAGTTGCGGCCGGGTGAGCGGTTGTTCGCGGTAGATCACCAGCGTTCCGGCCGCGATGTCGCCCAGGCGTTTGAAGGCCGGGTGCTGCAGGCAACTGATGGCCCCGAGGAAATAGCCGAAGGGCAACACATCGACGAATCGCAGCAGGTTGCGCAACAGCGAAGCGGACCAGCCGATCGGCGTGCCGTCGTCGTGCACCACGCGCAAGCCCATCCATTGTTTGCCCGGCGAGCGGCCCTGATTGAGCACTTCGAACAGCACCATGTACCACCAGCTCACCGCGAACAGCAGGATCGAGCCCAGCCCGGCGCCGAGTTTCCCCAGGAACGCCAACACGATAAACAGCAGGCCGAGAATCAGCCCGCGCAATCCCAGGTCGATGGAGAAGGCCAGCGCACGCACCATCAGCCCGGCCGGTCGCAGGGGCAAGTCGATGCCTTCGGGGGTCTCGACCTGGTGCCGCGTGTCCAGTGGCGGGGACAGCGTCGCATTCCTTGGCAGTGCTGTGGTCTCGAGCATGGGCAACCTTGATGTGGCCTGTTCGGGATTCGATGTCCGTCCGATGCTAGCAGCCTCTCGGGGGAAAACGACATAACTATGTAGTGCACGTTGAGTGATGGGAGGTGCTTGAATGACAAGATTACTGGCCGGGGCGCGATGTGAGCGCCTAGACTTCGCCGATCTTCAGTTCAGGAACAGCCCGTGACCTCGATCTTCTGGTATGACTACGAAACCACCGGCATCAACCCCCGATGCGACCGTCCACTGCAGGTGGCGGGGATCCGCACCGATTTCGATCTCAATGAAATAGACGCACCGGTCAACCTTTTCTGCCAGCCCAGTGACGACATCCTGCCGCATCCGGCCGCCTGCGCGATCACCGGCATTTCGCCCGGTCAACTGGCTGAACATGGCTTGAGCGAAGCCGATTTCATGACCCGTGTGCATGCCCAGCTGGCTGCGCCGGGCACGTGCGGTGCCGGTTACAACACGTTGCGTTTCGACGACGAGATGACGCGTTACAGCTTGTATCGAAACTTTTTCGACCCGTATGCCCGTGAGTGGCAAGGCGGCAACAGCCGATGGGACCTGATCGACGTGGTGCGGGCGGCTTACGCCTTGCGCCCCGACGGCATCAACTGGCCGACCGACGAAGAAGGGCGGGTCACGCTCAAGCTCGAACGCCTGACTGCCGCCAATGGTATTGATCACGGTAATGCGCACGAGGCGTTGTCCGACGTTCGCGCGACGATTTCGTTGGCGCGGCGGGTCCGCGAAAAGCAGCCGAAGTTGTATGAATGGCTGTTTCAGCTGCGCAGCAAACAAAAGGTGATGGACCAGATCCGGTTATTGCAGCCGATGGTGCATATTTCCGGGCGCTTCTCGGCAGCGCGCAGTTTTGTGGGTGTGGTGCTGCCCCTGGCCTGGCATCCGCGCAACAAAAACGCATTGATCGTCTGTGATCTGCACCTCGATCCGCAAGGCCTGCTCGATCTGGATGCCGAGACCTTGCGTCAGCGCCTGTACACCCGGCGCGATGATCTGGCCGAAGGTGAACTGCCGGTACCGCTCAAGCTGATCCATATCAACAAGTGTCCGGTGGTGGCGCCATTGTCGGTACTTCGTGCCGAAGATCAGCAACGTCTTGGGCTGGACATGGCGCTTTATCAGGCGCGCACGCTGCGGCTAAGTGACGCACAACAAGTTTGGCGCAATAAAGTGTCGGCGATTTATGCGAGCGAAGATTTCGCCTCCAGCCAGGATCCGGAACAACAGTTGTACGACGGTTTTATCGGTGATCGCGATCGGCGTCTATGTGAGCAAGTCAGAAGCGCCGATCCTGCGCAATTAGCACACTCGCAATGGCCTTTCGATGATGAACGTTTGCCCGAATTATTGTTTCGATATCGAGCACGCAACTTCCCCGATACGTTGAATATCGAGGAGCAGCAACGCTGGCGACTCTTCTGTCAGCAACGTTTATCCGAACCTGAATGGGGCGCGCCTAATACGCTGCAATCATTTAACGAAGCGGCGGCCCAATGGGCGATTAGTGCGACTCCGTTTCAGCAAGCCGTGCTCAATGAATGGCGCAATTATGTCGGCGCATTACGCACACGTTTAAATCTTTGAAAACGAAAATACCCATGCCCTTATTGCGGGCATAAAAAAACGCCAGCTTTCGCTGGCGTTCTTTTTGCCACGGATCCGTCTGCGACAAGCGTTATGGCTTAGCCCAGCAGGGTCGCCCAGCCTTCTACTACGTCGCCGCCCCACTTGGCTTTCCACTCTTTCAGAGTCTTGTGGTTGCCACCTTTGGTTTCGATGACTTCGCCGTTGTGCGGGTTTTTGTATTGTTTAACTTTGCGAGCACGCTTGGTGCCGGTAGTTTTTACTGCGCCGCCACGTGGAGCCTTGGTTTTGGACTCTGGATCCAGCAACGCGATGATGTCACGCAGGGATTTTTGGTATTCACCCATCAGGGTGCGCAGTTTGCCTTCGAATTCCAGCTCGGTTTGCAGTTTGTCGTCTTGGGACAGGTTCTTCAAACGGGCTTGCAGCTCTTTGATAGCTTCTTCGGTGGCGCGATATTCGTTGATCAAGGACATGAGGACTACCTTATGTTGGTCGCTGGAGGGCAGGTGATAATGCCGCAATAATAGTCAGGCTGTTTCATCAAGTAAACATTAAACCGGCGTTTTATTTAAATTAGTTACGGTAATAGGCCATAAACCGAAGGCGCAGTTAAATAGTGTGATGCCTTCATCACAAATATTCACAGTTGTGCTCTTGAAGATTGACGCCAAGAACACCATCGCGCGGGGAACGAGCGATGGCCAGAGCGGATCCACTGACCCGCGTGTAGGCCAAGGTGTCATCAATACTGCAGTTTTGCTGCGCAATCGCTAGAATGGCGGCCTTTGCGAAGTTCTGGAGTTTCCCCCTCATGCGCACTTTTCGGCTGGTGATTGCTTGCCCGGACCGCGTCGGCATCGTTGCTAAAGTCAGTAACTTTCTGGCGTCACATAACGGCTGGATCACTGAAGCGAGCCATCACTCGGACAATCTCAGTGGCTGGTTTTTCATGCGTCACGAAATTCGTGCCGATTCGCTGCCTTTCGGTATCGAAGCCTTTCGCGAAGCGTTTGCGCCGATTGCCAAAGAGTTCTCGATGAACTGGCGCATTACCGACACCGCACAGAAGAAACGCGTGGTGTTGATGGCCAGTCGTGAATCTCACTGCCTGGCAGACTTGCTGCACCGCTGGCACAGCGATGAACTGGACTGCGAAATTTCCTGCGTGATTTCCAATCATGATGATTTGCGCAGCATGGTTGAATGGCACGGCATTCCTTACTATTACGTGCCGGTCAATGCGCAGGACAAAGAGCCGGCCTTTGCCGAAGTCTCGCGTCTGGTGAAACAGCACGACGCCGAAGTGGTGGTACTTGCCCGTTACATGCAAATCCTGCCGCCGGCGTTGTGCAGCGAATATGCGCACAAGGTCATCAACATTCACCACAGCTTCCTGCCATCGTTCGTCGGCGCCAAGCCGTATCACCAGGCCTCGTTGCGTGGGGTGAAGCTGATCGGTGCGACCTGCCATTACGTGACCGAAGAACTGGACGCCGGCCCGATCATCGAACAGGACGTGGTACGCGTCAGCCACAGCGACAGCATCGAAGACATGGTGCGTTTCGGCCGTGACGTCGAGAAGATGGTGTTGGCCCGTGGCCTGCGTTATCACCTGGAAGACCGGGTGCTGGTGCACGGAAACAAGACCGTCGTGTTCTGACAGCGGCACGACACGGTTGAAATCCGAAGGGCCTGGGCGTTCAATCGCTTCAGGCCTTTCGCCGTTTCTGCACTGAGGACATGCCCATGGCCGATCCACTCGACAAAGCCACTGCAAAAGCACCCGCGACCTTGGGCGAAGGCTGTTTGAGCCGTTATGACCCGCAGGACATGAGCCCGGAGGATGGCACGGAGTTTCCCGGCGCGGCCGAGCTGTGGGAGCAGTTGCAGCAGCACCCCGACGACCCGGTCAAGCCTGCTTGAACTTCATCAGCTTGCGCAGCAGCGGCCGCCCCAGCATCAGCAGAAATACCGGGCCGCCGACGACCAGATAGAAGTAATACGTCACCGCCCGCCAGATCAGGATCGCCGCCGCCGCGGTGGATTTCCCCACCATGGGCGCCAGCAGCGCCGCCGAGGTCAACTCTGCGGCGCCTGCCCCGCCAGGCAGCAGGCTGAATTGCCCGGCGCTCAGCGAGAGCATCTGGATCAGAAAGCTCCACGCCCATTGCACATCGGCACCGAGCCCGCGCAACGCCAGATACAGCACGCTGTAACGCAGAACCCAATGCACGCACGTCAGCGCGAATACCGTGATCAGTGTCTGCACGGGTAACTTCAAGGTGTCTGTGAATGCCGCAAGGAAGTGCAGGAGTTTTCGCGCCCACCGCAGGCGTGTGGTGCCTTGCACGTTCAGGCGAATCAGCAGGCGGCCGCTTAGTCGGATCAGCTGCCGATGGTAGCGAGCGACCATCAAACAACACAGCAACCCGCCGAACATTGAAATGGCGCTGACGGTCAGCAGCCATTCCATACGCTCGCTGAGGTGCTGGAACAGCGCGTACAACAGAATCCCGCTGAGCGCGCAGAGGAAGAACAGCAGATCGCTCAACTGATCCATGGCAAACACCGCGCTGCCTCGGGCTGGTCGCACACCGTTGCGCGCCAGCAACGCCATGATGGCCAGGGGGCCACCGCTGCCGCCGGGCGTCGCGCAATAGGCGAACTCGGCGGCCATCACCACGCCGAGGCTTTTGACCGGGCTGACCTTGTCGCGCTGATCACCCAGCAACAGGCGCAAACGCACGGTGTTGACCACCCAGCACAGCAAAATCATGCCGAACATGACCAGCAGCCAGCTCAATGGAAAGCTTTGCAGGCGCTCCCAGGTCTGGTTACCGCCCAGCAATAACGGAATCAGCACCGCCGCGAGCAGGGCGACGAACAGTAGAATGCCCCGGCTCATGCCGCGCGACCGATTTGATCGCGTTGCAGGTTCAGCCATTGCAGCTTGGTCATCGGCACGCGACCCTCGGCGAGCAAACGCTTGAGGGTGTGCAGCCAGTAATTTCGCGAAAACTCATGACGCATGTCCACGGGGTGCAGGCCGAGCCGGATCACCGGCGATTGCCGCCAGCGTTGTTCGCGCTGATCGCTGAGCCATTTCGACACGCCCCGCCGCCAGGCACTGCGCGCACTCCAGACCAGCCCTGGCGCATCGATCGGGGTGAACGCCGGCAGTTGATATAAATGCTGCGAGTCGCTGGTATAGCGCAGCGGCAACTGCCGCAGGGCCTGGCGCGTGCCTTCACTCATCAACCAGGCCGGGGCAACGAAACCGGCCAGCGGCCAGTTGTAGCGCTGGAATATCTCAATGCCGGCGCGCAATCGCGCGAGTGCAGCGGCTTGCGACAAGCGGTAGAACTCGCCTTCGTGGGTGTAAATCCGGCGCATGAACCAGTCTCGGGGGGTGTTGGGCTTGGGTTGGTCATCGCAATGAAAATAGCCGTGCAACGCCAGTTCGTCACCTCGGGCGATACGACGGCTCAGCATACTTGTAAATGCCGGGTGCGCCTCAAGGTCGTTGTTCCTGTGAAAATCCGGCACCACCAGCCACGTCATCGGTACGCCGCCCAAGGCGTCGACGGCCTCAACAAACGGTTGGTAATCGGCCCATGTTTGCGGCGCTACGTCGTGTAACACAAGCAACAGACTGGGGGTCTTCATCGGCTCAACCATTGGCGGTCAGCGGCCATTCGCTGCCGAGAACGGCGTGATAGTGGCCCAGCAAGCTGTCGACAACGGTGTCCCAGCTGTAAGTTCGTTCGACGTGGCTGCGGGCCTGCTTACCCAAAGCTGCGTTGCCTTGGCTGAATAAATCGCGAACGGCATTGGCCATCGCCTGTGGATTGTTCGGCGCGCAGAGCAAGCCGCATTGCTCAGTGACGATTTCTTCGAACGCCCCGGCTGCCACTGCCACCACCGGAATGCCGCAGGCCATGGCTTCGAGAATCACCAGACCGAAGGTTTCCTGATCGCCGGCATGCAGCAACGCATCGGCACTGGCCATGAAGCGGGCAACTTGCGGCGCCGGGCAGAACGCGTCGACCACAGTGACGTTGTCCGGCACCACCGCCGGCATCGCCGAACCGACCAGCAATAAGTGATAACGCGGGCCAAGGCGTTTCATGCAACTGAGCAGCACCGGCAGGTTTTTCTCTTTGGAGCCGCGCCCGGCGAAGATCAGCAGGCGCGTGCTTTCGTCGATGCCCAATTCGGCGCGCAGTTGCGGGTCTCGCGCGGCGGGGTGGAAGGTTTGCAGGTCAACGCCCAAGGGTTGCACGAACACATTCCTGACCCCGAGCCCGATCAGTTTTTCGGCCATCACCTGGCTCGGCGCCAGGACCCGGTCGAAGTTGCCGTAGAGCCGGCGCACATACGCCTCGACATTGGGCGTGACCCAGTTGCCCATGCGATTGCTGCACAACAGCGGCAAATCCGAGTGATAAAAGCCGATCACCGGCACGTCCAGTTGGCGCCGCGCGTCCAGCGCTGCCCACGCGGTGAGGTAAGGGTCGCCGACTTCGATCAGATCAGGCTGTAAATCCTGCAAGACATTTCGCCAGGGCGCGAGGCGGAGGGGGAAGCGATAACCCTTGCCGAAGGGCAGGGCGGGGGCCGGAACCAGGTAGACGCCATCCTCTTCACTCAGGCGCGCACCAGGGATCAACAGACTGTGACGAATGCCGGGCTTGACGCCCAAGCGACGGTGCTTGGCATCCAGGTACGTGCGCACGCCGCCACTGGCCGGGGCGTAGAACATGGTTATGTCCGCGATATGCACGATGAACATCCCTCCGGTGCCGTTGTGCTCCTTTGGTTGACCTTTGTGAAGGATAGATGTTCGGTTGGGGTTGTGTGGCGAGGGATCCAGCGAGGTTTTTGCGCTGTGTTTCAGACCGTCTTCGCGGGCAAACCCGCCCCCACAGGCTCACACTAACCCTGTGGGAGCGGGCTTGCCCGCGAAGATCCAGTTCAGACACTAAATACGGAAACTGCCGACCAACTGCTTCAGCCGCGCCGCCTGCTGCTCCAGGTCCGCACAGGCGCGCAACGTCGAATGCAGGTTCTCCACGCCTTCCTGGTTCAGGGTATTGATCTCGGTAATGTCGACGTTGATCGACTCCACCACGGCGGTCTGCTCTTCGGTCGCCGTCGCCACCGACTGGTTCATCCCGTCAATCTCGCCAATACGCAACGTCACGCTGTTCAGGCGCTCACCCGCCAGATTGGCGATTTCCACGCTGTCCTGGCTGTGACGCTGACTGTCGCCCATGGTGCTGACAGATTCGCGGGCGCCGACTTGCAGCTCCTCGATCATGGTCTGCACCTGCTGCGCCGACTCCTGCGTGCGGTGCGCCAGATTACGCACTTCGTCCGCGACCACCGCAAAACCACGACCCGCCTCACCGGCACGTGCCGCTTCAATCGCAGCGTTCAGCGCCAGCAGGTTGGTTTGCTGGGAGATGCTGGTGATGACGTCGAGAATCTGCCCGATGTTCACGGTTTTGCTGTTCAGCGATTCGATGTTGCTGCTCGACGCGCTGAGCATGCTCGACAGCTGATTCATCGCGGCAATGCTGCGGTCTACCACCTGCTGGCCATCCTCGGCCAGGCTGCGCGCATCGCTGGCCTGACTCGACGCTTGTGCGGCATTGCGCGCGATTTCCTGCGCCGCGGCACCGAGTTGATTGATCGCGGCGGCCACGCTGCTGGTGCGCGAGGCTTGCTGGTCGGAGTTGAACATCGAGGAGTTGGACGCCGCCACCACACGCAGCGCGACTTCGTTGACTTGCCCGGTTGCGGACGAGACTTCACGGATCGAGCCGTGGATGCGCTCCACAAAACGGTTGAACGCCGTGCCAAGGATGCCGAATTCGTCGTTGCTCTCGATGGTCAGGCGTTTGGTCAGGTCGCCTTCACCGTCGGCGATGTCCGCCATTGCGCGGGTCATGACGTGCAGCGGCTGGATCAGGATTCGAATCAGCATGCCCAGCAGAATGATGATGACGGCCACGGCGATCACCGTCGCAATCACTGCCGAGGTACGGAACTCGCTGAGCATGGCAAAGGCTTTTTCTTTATCCACCGACAGGCCGATGTACCAGTTGACTGACGGCAGGCCTTTGATTTGGGTGAAGTTGAAAATACGCGTCTTGCCGTTGACTTCCACTTCGCTGAAGTCCCTGCTGATGCGCGGGGTGTTCTGCGGAAACGCCTCGCTCAGGGACTTCATGACCAGGGATTTGTCCGGGTGCACCAGGATCTTGCCGTCGGCGCTGACCAGAAACGCATACCCCATGCCGCCAAAGTCACGGGTGCTGAGATTGTCGATCAGGGTTTGCAGGCTGAGGTCGCCGCCGACCACGCCCACGCTCTGCCCGGCTTTTTTCGAGGCGGTGGCGATGGAAATGATGGTTTGGCCGGTAGCGGCATCGATATACGGTTCGGTCAACGTCGGGGTGCTGCTGCTTTCGGCGCCTTTGTACCAAGGGCGCACGCGTGGGTCGAAGCCCGCGGGCATCTTCGCGTCCGGACGAATGGTGAAACTGCCAGTGGCGTCGCCCAGGTAAGAGGCCATGAAGGTCGACGTCAGGGCTTTCTGTTCAAGCAGGCTGGTGATCGTGGCCGGCTCCGGATTGATCGCGATGTTCTGGGCCAGGTTGTCGATCAGCAGAATGCGGCCGTTCAGCCATGTCTGGATGTCATTGGCGGTGACATCGCCCATCTCATTGAAATAACTGTCGAGGTCTGCGCGAATGGCATTGCGCTGCAGATAGTCGTTGTAGAGGGTAAAGGAGGCGAAAGCAGCGATAACGATGAGGGCGGCGGCAAGCAAAATTTTATGGCTGAAGCGCAGATTTTTGTTCATGGCTTGGGGTTCCGCTAAGGTCTTATGATTCAGAGCGCGCTTTACCTGCAAGCGCGCAAATGGGGCAGGGCGAAAAGAAGCAGATAGTTCCAACTCTCCTTAGGGAATTACCGACGCCAATTTCAGTGTGGTCACGGCTTTTGTATCGGCCGTGCAGAATCAAAGATTAACCATGGGTGACAAAATGCCTGATTCATTGCAACTCGTTCTCGGCGCCGACCTCGCCGGCCAGCCTATCGCTCAGGCCATGCGCCTGGCCAACCGTCACGGCCTGGTCGCCGGCGCAACCGGCACCGGTAAAACCGTCACCTTGCAGCGCATGGCCGAGGCGTTCAGCGATGCTGGCGTGGCCGTGTTCGCGGCCGACATCAAGGGCGACCTGTGCGGCCTCGGTGCTGCCGGCAACCCGCAAGGCAAGGTCGCCGAGCGGATCGCCGGCATGCCGTGGCTGAATTACACGCCGCAGGCCTACCCGGTGACGTTGTGGGACATCCACGGCCAGACTGGTCATCCCTTGCGCACCACGTTGAGTGAAATGGGCCCGCTGTTGATTGGCGCGCTGCTGGAACTGACCGACAGTCAGCAGTCGGCGCTGTACGCCGCGTTCAAAGTGGCGGACCGCGAAGGGCTGTTGTTGCTGGACCTGAAGGACTTGAAAGCGTTGCTCAATCACCTGCGCGATCATCCGGAACTGCTCGGTGATGACGCAGCGCTGATGACCACCGGTTCGAGTCAGGCGCTGTTGCGGCGTCTGGCGACCCTGGAACAACAGGGCGCCGAGGCGCTGTTCGGCGAGCCGGCGTTGCAACTTGAGGACATCCTGCAACCGGCGGCCGATGGTCGCGGGCGCATTCATCTGCTCGATGCCAGTCGCCTGGTGCACGAAGCGCCGAAGGTTTACGCGACGTTCCTGTTGTGGCTGCTGGCGGAACTGTTCGAGCAACTGCCGGAGCGCGGCGATGCCGACAAACCGCTGCTGGCGCTGTTTTTCGATGAGGCGCATTTATTGTTCGCCGGCACGCCCAAGGCTTTGCAGGATCGGTTGGAGCAGGTCGTGCGGCTGATTCGCTCGAAAGGCGTGGGCGTGTACTTCGTCACCCAGTCGCCAGGCGATTTGCCGGATGACGTGCTCGCGCAGTTGGGCTTGCGCATCCAGCACGGTTTGCGGGCGTTCACCGCCAAAGAGCAGAAATCCCTGCGCGCCGTGGCTGAAGGCTTCCGGCCGAATCCGGCGTTCGACGCGTTGTCGGTGCTGACTGAGCTGGGGATTGGCGAAGCGCTGGTCGGCACCTTGCAGGACAAGGGCACGCCGGAGATGGTCCAGCGCGTATTGATCGCGCCGCCGCAGTCGCGGATCGGGCCGCTGAGCGAAACCGAACGTGCGGCACTGATTGCGAGTTCGCCGTTGAAAGGACGTTACGACCAGCCGGTTGATCGTGAATCGGCTTATGAAGTGCTGATGGGACGCAAAGGCCTGGCGCCAGCCCCCGAAGCGGTGCCGGGTAAGCCTGCGCCGCAGGAACCCAGCTTCACCGACAAGGCCGGGGAATTCCTGGGGACGGCGGCGGGGCAGGCGCTGAAATCAGCGATGCGACAAGCGGCCAATCAATTGGGTCGGCAGTTGGTGCGCGGGTTGATGGGCTCATTGCTGGGCGGCAGCAAACGCCGCTAGCAAGCGTGCCCGGTCAAAATGTGGGAGCGGGCTTGCTCGCGAATGCGGTCTGTCAATCAATGATGGGTTGACTGCGGCACCGCTTTCGTCGGAACGCCGCCCGGAGCAAGCCCGCTCTCACATCGGATCTATCTCAATCCTTGGGTTTTGCGTGCGCTGCCAGGCGTTCCAGCGCTGCCCGCAAATTCGGATCAGTGATGCCGTCAGCCGTGGCCTGAATCGTCGCGCCGGCGTCCGTCGACAAACTGATGGTATGG
This sequence comes from Pseudomonas sp. NPDC086278, assembly GCF_050280905.1. Classification (NCBI taxonomy): domain Bacteria; kingdom Pseudomonadati; phylum Pseudomonadota; class Gammaproteobacteria; order Pseudomonadales; family Pseudomonadaceae; genus Pseudomonas; species Pseudomonas sp. NPDC086278. Next base: position 711 of record NZ_JBNNWE010000047.1, on the reverse strand, counting down.
CCCGTCGCCCCTTGCTGAACGGTTGGCGGCTGCACCTTGAACAGAATCCGCGTCAGGCTGGCGAACTCATCGAACATCTGCAGTTGGCGTTGCAGACGCTTTTGCTGGTAACGCAGGCGTGTCGCCCAATGACCATCGGTCACAATCAGCAATAAACTGCCTTCGCGCCACGACGCCACATGGCAATGTTCGCGGGCTGCCGGTTGCAGTTGGCTTTCGAGCAGACGTTGTAAATGACCCAGGCGTTGAGCGTGGCCGAAAATGGCTTTCAGCGGTTTGGCTTCGCGGAGCAGAACGGCGGGTGCTCTGGCCGTGAGAGGGCGAAATGCCATGATCAGACACCTGAAGTAACAGAGCGGCCATGGTAGCAGAAAGCATCCGTTGCACCCGAGCCATTGCTTTGCGCGCGCATTACCCATTAAATCAACAAGTAACTTCTGCCGTGAATGGCTTGAAGTTCAGCAAAAAGCCCTTATTTTAAGTGAGCCCCGTTACAGCGCAGTGCATGCATCGTGGAATAACGCCACTTTCCTCACCATCGTTTCCGGGTAGAATGCTCGTTCGCATGCGGCCATGAGGGCTGCACGGGCGACTCACGGGGCCGCCCTCCATCCCTCAGTTGCCTCCCGATAGTCGTTCGACGCCGGCAAAGCCGATTTGCTAGAGTGCGTCGCTGTCCTTTTCAGAAAACACCCTAGCGATGCTGCCCCG
>NZ_JBNNWE010000046.1:0-45646 GCF_050280905.1 Pseudomonas sp. NPDC086278 | reverse complement strand
TGTCGGACGGCTCTATAACGTATGTAGGAGCTTTCCGCATTTCAAAATATCGCTGCAACCACTACAAAGCGATCACAGGGGGTGATTGATTAGCCTTGGCTTGAGAAAACAACGGGCACAAAAAAGCCGACATCACTGTCGGCGTCTTTGTAGATTGTTTTGCCGGGCTCGATCATTTTCGTACCCCCACGAAAATGATCGACTCATGATCACTGCTTCGGCGGCTCGCCCGGTTTCGGCGCGGCATCCTCGAACAGGTTCAAGCGTTCGCGCAGTTCGTGCGCTGGCACCGGTTGCTGCTCCGGTGGCAACGCATTCGGATCGACTGGCGTGGCGGGTACTTCGCCCGGGGCACCGTGCCCCGGTGTTGCAGCCGGTGCGGCCGGTGCGGGTTCGGCACCTTGTGCGCCTTCGATGGCTTGTTGGGCCTTCTTGGTCAGCACCACGATGTCGATGCGACGGTTGACCGGGTTGAACGGGTTCTTGCGGTCGAACAGCGCCGACGAGGCATAACCCACGACACGCGCCACCTGTGCATCCGGGTAGCTGCCGGCGACCAGCGCACGGCGGGCGGCGTTGGCGCGGTTGGCGGACAATTCCCAGTTACCGAAATCGCCGGTGCCGCTGTACGGCTTGGCATCCGTGTGGCCGCTGATGCTGATCTTGTTCGGCACCGCTTTGATGGTGTCGGCCATGGCCAGCAGGATGTCTTCGAAGTACGGTTTCAGACGCGCCGAGCCTGAGTCGAACATCGGACGGTTTTCCGCGTCCATGATCTGGATGCGCAGGCCGTTCGGCGTGATTTCGAACAGGATCTGGTCCTTGAATTTTTGCAGCTGCGGGTTCTCGTCGACCTTGTTCTGCAACTCTTGCAGCAACAATTCCAGGCGTTCTTTCTCGACCTGTTCGGCCATGCCTTCGACTTGCTCGGAGTCCACCGTCACTTTGTCCGGCTGCGGCTGGGATTTCACCTCGGGGTTGAGGGTGTTCTCCGGTGCCAGCGTGGGTGTGCCGCCCAAATCGATGATGTAGGGCGTGCCACTTTCGGTGAAGCCGACCGGGTCCTTGAAATAACCGGCGATGGCGATCTTCTGTTCCGGGGTCGCGGTGGACAGCAGCCACAGCACCAGGAAGAACGCCATCATCGCCGTCGCGAAGTCCGCGAAGGCAATTTTCCAGGAGCCCCCGTGATGCCCGCCCGCGTATTTCTTTACGCGCTTGATGATTATCGGCTGGTTATTTTCCATGACTTAGCGACCGCGAACCGCTTGTTCCAGCTCAGCGAAGCTTGGACGGTGCGCCGGGTACAGAACCTTGCGACCGAACTCTACGGCCAACGATGGCGGCATGCCGGAAGCCGAGGCGACCAGCGAGGCCTTGATGGCTTCGTAGACGTTCAGTTCTTCCTTGGCATCGTGCGCCAGCGCGTGCGACAGCGGGCCGAAGAAACCGTACGCCGCGAGAATACCGAAGAAGGTACCGACCAGTGCCGCACCTACGTGCACGCCGATCATTTTCTGATCGCTTTCGCCCAGGGAGGCCATGGTCACCACGATGCCCAGTACTGCCGCGACGATACCGAAACCGGGCATGGCGTCGGCGATGCCGTTTACGGCGTGGGCCGGGTGATCGAGGTCTTCCTTGAGGCTGGTCAGCTCCATGTCGAACAGGCCTTCGAGCTCGTGGGGAGCCATGTTGCCGGAGGACATGATGCGCAAGTAGTCGCAGATGTACGCGGTCATGCGTTCATCTTTCAGCACCGCGGGGTACTTGGCGAAGATCGGGCTCGCGGCGGCATCTTCGATGTCGCCTTCGATGGCCATCATGCCTTCGCGACGGCTTTTGTTGAGGATTTCGTAAATCAGGCCCAGCACTTCCAGGTAAAAAGTGTGGTTGAAGCGCGAACTGAACATCCCAAACGCTTTCTTGAGAACGCGCTTGACCATGTGGCCAGGGTTGGCCTGCAGGAATGCGCCAAGGGCCGCACCGCCGATAATCATCACCTCGAAAGGCTGGATAAGGGCGGCAATCTTGCCGTGGGAGAGCACGTATCCGCCGAGCACGCTCGCGAATACGACGATGATGCCGAGAATTTTAGCCATAGGTAGGGGAGCACTTACTGAGTCGGGTTCAAGGTCATATTCGGAAGTTGAAAAATCTCTTCTTCTCCTTATCGGCAAAACTGCGCCAGACTATAGCCAGTTCACGCGAAAAGCTAATTTAGCCCACTCCGGGCACAGGTAATGCAGACGATGATCACGTCCAACCATGGCTAACGAAACGAACAACCCCACCCCAAAACCGAACACGCTCGAAGGCTGGGTCAAGCTGCTGGATAACGTGCGCCTGCCCGTTCCGCAAGACAGCCATGACCGTGTCTGCAAAGCCATCGCCGATAACCGCAGCTCCATTCGCGATATCGCCGATCTGTTGCAAGACAGCCCGGCCCTGGCCTTGAGCGTGATTCGCGAAGCCAACCGGCACTCCAACGGCAGCATGACGGCACCGGCCGAAAACCTCGAAGTGGCGATCAATCGCCTCGGGTTGAAGCGCACCGAAGAATTGCTCGCCCGGCTGCCCGCCGAACCGCAATCACAGATTCCGGTGGCGCTGCGTCAGTTGCAATTGATCAGTCAGCACGCGACCCAACAGGCCAATGGTTTTTTCGCCAGCCGCCTGGCGCGGTTGTGGCAGGACATCCACTGGGGCAGTTTGCTGTTTCTCTCGCCGCTGTGGCCGATGGCGCTGGCGCATCCGCAATTGCTCGAAGAATGGGAGCTGCGGGTTATCCATAAAGGCGAATCCGCGCGCAAAGTCGAGAAGCAACTGTTCGGCGTGCGGCTGCTGGATATCTGCCAGGCGCTGGTCGACGTCTGGCGCCTGCCCATCTGGGTCCAGCAAGGCTACCGGCTGTTGCTCACGGAGCAGCGCGAGCTGGTGAAAGTCCTGCGCATCGCCCGTGACAGCGAGCATCCGTTGCGTCAGCAAAACCGTCTCGATGACGATCCGACCCTGCGGCGCTGGCTCAATCAGCCCGCGAACACCGTGCTGCTGGCCAACGGCCTGGCACTGTCGGCGCAACAGGCGTGGGACAGTCCGCACAGTGAGCGCTGGCAATACCTGACCAGCCTCTACCTGCAAATTCCGATGGAAGAGGTGCAGCAGCAATTGCACCAACAAGCCGCCAACAGTGCGCGACTGCACGCCATGCCCGACCTCTGGCACCCGGCGGTATCGCTGCTCTGGCCGTGGGGCACGAACCGGGTGCATGCCGGGTTGCTGCCGGCCCCGGCGCCGACCACTGAAGACCTGGGGAACTGGCGCAAACAATGCGCCGAGTTGCTGGTCGAGCCGAGCCGCTTCACCAACGCCATGCACTTGACCACCGCTGCCCGTGACGCGCTGGTCGCGTGCGGCATGCGCCGGGTGATGATTTTGATGGCTGACCGTACGCACGCCAATCTGCGCGCGCATCAAACAGCCGGGTTGCCGAAGGAGTCGGCGGGGCTGAACCTGGTCGTCAGTCAGAGCAGCGTGCTGCAACGCCTGCTTTCGCAACAGGCCCAAGTGCGTTTGACGCCGGCCAACAACGCGCAGTTTTCGGCTTTGTTACCGGCCAGCCTGCGCGCACAGTTTCGCGGCGAACACCTGCTGCTGCGCTCATTGGTCAATAACGGCCGGGTGATCATGCTCGTTGTGGCCGATCAGGGCGGAGGGCCGTTCTCGGAAATCACCGTGCAAGCCTTCGGCAAAACCGCGCAGTGCATCGAAAAGGCACTCCACAGCTTTAGCAGCCGCGGCCAATGATGCTGCGTTACAATCCACCCCTTTGTGCTCTGGAGGCCTCACATGTCTGACTTCTCTGGCTTGGCGCTGGTCATCGAGCCGAGCGACTTGCTCCCTCGCCTTGAGGCCCGCGATCTGATTCTGGTGGACCTGACCAGCAGCGCCCGCTATGTCGCAGGGCATATTCCCGGTGCGCGGTTTGTCGATCCGAAACGCACGCAACTCGGCCAGGCGCCCGCGCCGGGGCTGATGCCGCCGCAAGCGGCGCTCGAAGCGTTGTTCGGTGAGTTGGGCCACAACCCCGACGCGGTCTACGTGGTGTATGACGACGAAGGCGGCGGCTGGGCCGGGCGCTTTATCTGGCTGCTGGATGTCATCGGCCACAAAAACTACCACTATGTCGACGGCGGCTTGCCGGCGTGGCTGGCTGAAGGTTTGCCGATGTCGATCCAGGTTCCGGCGCCCGCCGGCGGCCCGGTCGCATTGACCTTGCACGACGAGCCCACCGCCACCCGCGAATACCTGCAAAGCCGTCTCGGCGCCGCCGACCTGGCGATCTGGGACGCGCGCGGGCCGCTGGAATACTCCGGCGAGAAAGTGTTGGCCGCCAAGGCCGGGCACATTCCCGGCGCGGTGAATTTCGAATGGACGGCCGGCATGGATCAGGCGCGCAACCTGCGCATCCGCACTGACATGCCGCAGATCCTCGAGCAAATCGGCATCACCAAAGACAAAGAAGTGATCACCCACTGCCAGACTCATCACCGTTCTGGCTTCACCTATCTGGTGGCCAAATCCCTCGGTTATCCGCGGGTCAAAGGCTACGCCGGTTCCTGGGGCGAATGGGGCAACCACCCCGACACCCCCGTAGAGATTTAAGGTTTTAAGGACAGTTAATGAACAAGCGTCTGTTTATCCTCAGCCAATACCTGCTGCCCCACCACTTGCTCTCGCGACTGGCCGGCTGCGTCGCCGAATGCCGCGTGCGCTGGTTCAAGAACGCCTTTACCGCCTGGTTCGCCAAGCGTTATCAAGTCGACATGTCGCAAGCGCTGGTCGAAGACCTGACCGCCTACGAGCACTTCAATGCATTCTTCACCCGCGCCTTGAAAGACGGCGCGCGCCCGCTGGACGAAACCCCGGGCGCGATCCTCAGCCCGGCCGACGGTGCGGTCAGCCAGCTCGGCCCGATAGAACACGGTCGTGTGTTCCAGGCCAAGGGCCACAGTTTCAGCGTGCTGGAATTGCTCGGCGGTGATGCCGCCAATGCCGCGCCGTTCATGGGCGGTGACTTCGCAACGATTTACCTGTCGCCCAAGGACTACCACCGCGTGCACATGCCGCTGGCCGGCACCCTGCGCGAAATGGTCTATATCCCGGGCCGGATCTTCTCGGTCAACCAGACCACCGCAGAAAATGTCCCCGAGCTGTTCGCCCGCAACGAGCGTGTGGCGTGCATTTTCGACACCGAGCGCGGGCCGATGGCCGTGGTGCTGGTGGGCGCGATGATCGTGGCCTCGATTGAAACCGTGTGGGCCGGGCTGGTCACGCCGCCGAAACGCGAGCTGAAAACCTTCCGTTACGACGAAGCTGCCCGCGCGCCGATCCATCTGGAAAAAGGTGCGGAACTGGGTCGCTTCAAGCTGGGTTCGACCGCTGTCGTGCTGTTCGGGCCGGATCAAGTGAAGTGGGCTGAAGAACTGGCAGCCGGTTCGCCGGTGCAGATGGGCCAGGGCCTGGGCTTGCCGAAAGCCTGACCACCCGCACAAAACCTGTGGGAGTGAGCAAGCTCGTTCCCACATGGGGTGCGGTGTTCAATTGCGCAACTGACTGACAGCGACTCCGATCCGCCCTTTCGAACGTCTTCGAAGGGGCGGACACAACTCGGTGGTGCCGCTACTCTATCTGCCCACGAAAGCCGATCGGCCCTTCGTTGGCGTAGGTATTGGTGCCACTGAGGTTTTTCCCTCCATCATTGGAGGTCACGCTCAACGCCACAACGTTCTGATTGTCACGGCCGCCGATGACCCACTTGCCACCCGGATGCCACGGAGCGTCATTCCCGCCCCACTGATTTTCAACGTTGTACTGGTTCTGGCCCGTGCGCTGAGCCTTGAAGCCAATGGGACCTTCACCCGCGTAAGTCATGGTGCCGGTGAAGCTCTTCCCGCCATCGCCCGATTTGATTTCGATCGCGACCACGTTCTGTTTGTCCCGCGCGCCTAACACCCAGTCTCCGCCCGGATGCCAGGGTGCCGAACTCCCGCCCCATTGATTTGCCACTACGTATTTAGACATGAACCTCATCTCCTTGAAGTTACTAAGAGACCTGCCCGGCATTAGCGGCAGGCCGTACGACTGTGCGTATCCAGTCGCACGTCTGTCAGATTAGTAGCACCCTCGAACGACACTCGGCTGACAGACAAACGGTATTCCTCCTACGCTCACCGTCGCAGCCTTGGCAGCTTCACAGGGTCCGAAAGCGACCTCGGCAGGCCATAGCTGCTACAGTCAGGTCATTCACTGCCCATTTCCCGGTTGGAGTTTTTACACGGCATGAATGAGACCAGTCCTCACCTGCTGCTACGCGCCCCGACTCCCGCGCAGTTGCGCCTGTCGTTCTGTGAGCCGACCCCGCGCGACCTCAAACGCTGGATCGCCAACCTGCCCAAAGCCAACATTGGTGAAACCGCTCGCCTGCTCTATCAGGGCTTGAGCGAACTCAACCAACTGTTGACCCCGAGCGACAATCGCCTGCAACTGCTCGAACTGTTGCGGCCCGAGGTGTATTACGTCTGCAAACACCTTGAGCGGCATTTCCTGCATCAGGCCATCGTCCTCGACGAGCGTTCGCGCAAGATCGCCAACCTTTGCCAGGCCCTGCAAGGTCACCTTGCGATTGGCTACAAACAAATCGCCATCCGCCTCTCGCCGCGGTTCAGCAAGGACCGGGCATCGTTGCTGTCCCAGGCGTTGCAACGGGCGATTCATTGCCTGAACGGCCAGTTGATCCGCGCCACCCAGCTCTATTGCCCGGTGCCCGAAGGTTTGTGGCTGGAGCTGCATCAGCTGTACCGGATCGGCTGCGAACACCGACTTCAGGACCTCAGCCAGCGCGATGAACTGGCCAGCCAGACGCCCACCCTGAGTGTTGAACAGACCTATGTGGCCGCCCTGTTGCTGGGCGCCTCACGCTGCAATCAATTGCGCCAGAACCAGATCGCCCGGCTCGCCGAAGTGCTGGAACCCTGGAGTCGCTGGATCAAGCTGAAGCCCGGACAACCGGCGGATGGATTGTTTGCGGTCGCCCCGGACCTCGACACCGGACCGCGCTACCGCTCCAAGTTCAGGGCCGAGCAGCAAGACAGTTTGCTGGGGATTGATCCACAGCCGCTGGTCAATGCCATCGAGGCGCATCTGCAAGGCAATCATGACCGCGCCACGCCGTTGCCCGTGCCGGCCGGGCTGACGCTGGACACGTTGCAGCACCTGCACGCCGCGTGGGGCCAGACCGCCGAACGCAGTTTTCAGCGTACCGTCGGCCAAGGCACGTTGACGCTGTGTGTAGGCATGAGCGCGCTGCACTTCTATCTCGGTGGGCAACGTTCGTTCAGCGACCTCCTGAAAAACCCCGCCGGACGGCTCGCGCAGTTCGCGGCGACGTCTCCGGCCGGTGGCGGCAAAGACAACTGGAGCCAAGCGTTCGACGCCGCGCCCAACGGCAACACCGACGCCCTGCTGCCCTACGAAGAAATTGAATACCCGCAACTGCAGAACGACGACAGCCACGAAGCGGCGGACAGCAATCGGCATTTCCCGACTTATGCCTTGCCGGTGATCAATCACAGCCCCGGCGGCTATTGCCTGGCCTGGCCCGGCGCCGTGCCCGCCGAGCTGCAAGCCGGAGAAATGGTCGGCATCGAGGACTCGGTCAATAAAGGCTGGAGCATTGCGGTGGTGCGCTGGATTCGCCAGGTGCGCGGCGGCGGCACGCAAATGGGGATCGAACAGGTTGCACCTTATGCCGAGCCTTGCGGGTTGCAACTGGTGCGCACCCACGACGATCACAGCCAATATTTGCGCGGCCTGTTGCTGCCGGAAATCAGCGCCATCGACCTGCCAGCCACCCTGCTCGCCCCGCGCCTGCCGTTCCAGGAAGGCAACAAAGTACTGATCAATACCAACGGCCTGGAACGCCGCGCCGGGCTGGATCGGCGAGTGGCGAGCACCAACAGCTTCAATCAGTTTGCGTATCGGTCGCTGGAGTCGAACAGAAACGACAACGCCGCGGTGAGCGGCGCCGAGGAGGAATTTGATTCGTTGTGGAAGTCGTTGTGAGGGTGACGCTCTGAAACCGTGGCGCGGCCTTCGCGAGCAAGCCCGCTCCCACACTGGAATGCATTTCAAATGTGGGAGCGGGCTTGCTCGCGAAGAGGCCTGTTCAGTCAATCAAGCACTCAGAGCTGCCCGTCGCGATCCCGAAAGCCCAACAGATACAGCACACCATCCAGCCCCAGCGTGGAAATCGCCTGCTTCGCCGATTGCTTCACCAGCGGTTTGGCACGGAACGCCACGCCCAACCCGGCAATCGCCAGCATCGGCAAATCGTTGGCGCCGTCGCCGACCGCGATGGTCTGCTCCAGACGCAAGCCTTCCTTGTGCGCCAGCTCTCGCAGCAGATCAGCCTTGCGCTGCGCATCGACAATCGGCTCGACCGCCACGCCCGTCACTTTGCCGTCGACCACTTCCAGTTCGTTGGCAAACACGTAATCAATGCCCAACTTCGCCTGCAATTGCTTGGCGAAATAGGTAAACCCGCCTGACAGAATCGCCGTCTTGTAGCCCAGGCGCTTGAGTTCGGCGAACAGCGTTTCGGCGCCCTCGGTCAGTCGCAACGAAGCGCCAATCGAATCCAGCACGCTGACGTCCAGCCCTTGCAGCAAGGCCAGGCGTTCCTTGAAGCTGGCGCGGAAATCCAGTTCGCCGGCCATTGCGCGCTCAGTGATTTCAGACACCTGATCGCCCACGCCGGCCGCCTTCGCCAGTTCGTCGATGACTTCGGCTTCGATCAGCGTCGAGTCCATGTCGAACACCGCCAGACGGCGGTTACGGCGGAACAGCGAATCTTCCTGGAAGGCGATGTCGACGTTCAGCTCTTGGGCGACGCTCAAGAATTCCGCTCGCAGCGCTTGCGGGTCCGCCGCTTCGCCGCGCACCGAAAACTCGATGCAGCCCTTGCCCTTGTCGGCCGGGGTGTCCAGCGGCATGCGTCCGGACAGACGATCGATGTGATCGATGTTCAAGCCATATTTGGCGGTGATCGAACTCACGGCCTGCAACTGTTCGGCGGTCACTTTTCGGGTCAACAGCGTCACGATATGGCGTTTTTTGCCCTGATTACCGACCCACTGCTGGTAATCCGCTTCGGACACCGGCGTGAAACGCACTTGCTGATCAAGTTTGTACGCCGTGAACAGGATGTCCTTGAGCACCGACTTGCCTTGCTCGGTATCAGGGATTTCAACCAGGATGCCGAACGACAGGGTGTCGTGGATCACCGCCTGACCGATGTCGAGAATGTTCACACCACCCTGGGCCAGAACGCCGGTAATGGCCGCAGTCAGACCCGGACGGTCGACTCCCGTGATGTTTATCAGGACGATTTCGCGCAAGGCGCACCCCCGCAAGTGGAAAAAAACCGCATTCTACCCACTTTCAGTGACCATCGGGCACCGTGAGCGCTTTGCCGGTCTAGGGCCTGTCGCTATACTGCGCGTCAACTTCACGGACAAAAGAGCCGAGCTCAAGTGAACCGGCCCACGCCAGTAAAAACCGATAACTTCTTTCTGCTGATCTTCCGGGCACTGCGCCACCGCCGTGTACCGATTGCATTGCGCATCGCCAGCCATAACGTGATCCTGGTCGCTCTGGCCCTGGTCATCTATGCCTGCGTGATGGGTTTGCAGTTCAAGCAGGCCATGCACGAGCAGGCCGATGCACTGGGCGAAAGCCTGACCACGCAGACCGCCACGTCCGCCACGGAGCTGTTGGTGTCCAACGACATCCTCAGCCTCAACGTGCTGCTCAACAACCTGACCAAAAACAAGCTGGTGGCCCACGCCGCCATCTATAGCGTGGATAACCGCATCCTCGCCGAAGCCGGTCAGCGTCCCAAGCACAGCCTGCTGCGCGAAGCCGAAGGCATGTACGAGAGCAAGATCACCTTCCAGGACGTGACCGCCGGGCAATTGCGCATCAGCCTCGACATGGACCAGTTCCAGCAGCCGATGACCATCAGCCTGCAAAGCATGGGCATTTTGAGCGCCATCCTGTTGGCCCTGTCCCTGGCCTTGAGCCTGCGCCTCGGTCGGCACATCTCCACGCCGCTGCTGCAATTGCGCGTGTGGCTGCGCAACATCGACGAATACACCCCGGCCACCGAGCGTCAGGATGAAATCGGCGATCTTGCCCGCCAGCTGCACGCCAACTTCGCACCGGAACCGGCCGCGCCTGCGCCTGCGCCGGAACCCGAATACGACGACAGCGACTACGAAGAGGCGGACGATAACGAGCCGACCTTCGAAGTGCGCAACCTGCGCGACCCGAGCTTCGACGAAACCACGCCTGTGGCCGGCCTGAAGCCTGCGCCACGGCATGTCGTCAGAACGGTGGAAGACGATGAAGACGATGAAGACGACGATGCGTTTGCCGATTTGCGTGACGAGTCCGTCACCACCGCGCCAAAGCCAGTCGCCAAACCGCAGATTTCCAACGTGCCACAGCACAGCGCCGTGCTGGCCGTGCAACTGGGCGCGCAGGATCAATTGCGGCGCCTGCCCCGTACGCGTCTTGAAGAACTGCTGAAACGCTATCGTGATTGCCTTGATCAGGCAGCTTCGCTCTATCAGGGCGAAGTGCACACCCTGAACGACGGCAGCACGCTGATGTTGTTCCACACCGAAGACAGCGGCGACGACTACCTGACCAATGCGATCTGCTGCGGCGAGCTGCTGCGCGCGCTGGGCCATCAGTTGCAGATCGAAGTCGCCGACAGCGGCATCACCCTGCAATTGCAGCTGGGCCTGACGCTGGGTGACGAGTTGTTCGGCCTGAGCCAGATTGACCTGCTGCTGACCGAAACCGCGCAGGACGCACTGGCCCTGTCGCAACACAGCCGCAACCTGCTGCTGGTGGAGCGCAAGATCAGTGACGATGTGCTGATTCGCCAGCGGGCGCGGATTCGTCCGATCGCCAGCCCTGAGGGCGCTTGCTGTGTAGAGCGGTTGATGGAGCCTTATCCGTCGATGCTTGAGCGGCAACTGGCGCGGATGCACGAGCGCCGGGCGTAAGCACTAGCCCTGATGTAAAGAAGCCCGCAGATGAGTGATTGTCTGCGGGTTTTTTGTTGCTTGTTCTGGCGCCTTCGCGGGCAAGCCCGCTCCCACAGGGGACCGCATTCACCGAGATAATGTGGGAGCGGGCTTGCTCGCGAAGAGGCCAGGACAGACAACAGAGATTCCCGACCTACAAAAACAACAAAGCCCGCATCGCGGCGGGCTTTGTGGTGAATCACTCCAGGCTTAGAACCTGAACACTTCCATATCGGTGCGGATCGGCGAAGCCATCGGGATCTTCGGCTGTTTCTCTTGCTCGGCAGCCGGCGCCACAGGCTTGGGGGCCGGTTTGCGCGGTGCTTCCGCAATCGGTGGCTGGTTGGCCAGCGGCTTGAGCGCCACCGACAACTGCTCGGCCAAACGCTGCAACAACACGCCCTGCGCCTGAACCTGCGCTGCCGTACCGCCAGCGTGCTGTTCCTGCAGATGCACAATGCGGTTATCGCGAACCTGGCCACGACGGTCAATCAAGCGCCATTGCGCATCAAGGATCGCCGGTTGCGATTCACCCGAGTCCAGACGGGTAATCGACAGCAACACCTGCACGTCCGGTGCAAAGCCCAACGTGGCCGGGGCCAGGACAACGCGCTGGCTGTCCAGATGACCGGCAACCTGACGCAACAGCAATTGATCGATGTCCGAAGACAGGCTGCCCGCCCAACGACCATCGACCGAGGCCTGAAGGCTGCCGTCCGGCTGACGCTGCAACAGGGTTTCGCGTTGCAGATAGTCGGCAATCGTCACCGGGCCCAGCAAAACAGCCATGCCCGCGCTTTGCGCAGGCTGAACCGGACTTCCGCTGTCCAGTTGATACAGCGACACCGGCTGGTGAACGCTGCAACCCGCCAGGCCAAGAACGCCAGCGAGCATCAAAATAAAAGGAAGGCGCAGAGCAGTCATCGTCCCATCCAGGTGGCTGCCACAAGGCTAACCACAGTGAAAATACTCAATAAATATGAAGAACGCTCGGCCACGCCGGCGCTTGAAAGGCCATATCATCCGTGAATATGCGTTCCGACTCCAGCGCCAAAGCGTCGATCTACGGGTTAAATCGTAGATCGAGCGCTCTAGGACGCTTAATTGAGGTTTTCGACGAGCAGCGCATCCACCCTCTGGAAGCCACGTGGCAATTTGTTACCACGACGGCCACGCTCACCTTTGTAGTGTTCGAGGTCGTCGGCTTTCAGTGACAAGGTACGTTTTCCGGCTTGCAGCACCAACGTGGCGCCGTCCGGCAATACCGCGATGTCCGTGACATATTCTTCGCGACTGGCCACACGCTCACCGGAGATCCCGATGATCTTGTTGCCCTTGCCCTTACCTAATTGTGGCAGGTCGCTGATTTTGAAGATCAGCAGGCGACCTTCGGTCGTGACCGACGCCAGCCAGTTGTTCTCGCGATCCGTAACCGGGCGCGGAAGGATGACTTTCGAGTTGTTCGGCAAACTGAGCAGCGCCTTGCCGGCCTTGTTCTTGGCCTGGAAGTCTTCGCCCTTGACCACGAAGCCGTAACCGGCGTCGGAGGCGATCACGTACAGCGAATCGTCGTCCGGCATCAGCACGCACTCGAACGTCGCGCCCGGCGGTGGCGTCAGACGACCGGTCAACGGTTCGCCCTGGCCACGGGCCGACGGCAACGTGTGCGCGGCCACCGAATAGCTGCGACCGGTGGAGTCGATGAACACCGCAAACTGGTTGGAGCGACCCGGCGCCAAGGCCTTGAACCCATCCCCAGCCTTGTACGACAGCCCGGTGGCGTCGATTTCGTGCCCTTTGGCCGAGCGCACCCAGCCTTTTTCCGACAGCACGACAGTCACTTTCTCGTTCGGCAGCAGGTCGTGTTCGGTCAGGGCTTTGGCTTCGGTGCGCTCGACGATTGGCGAACGACGGTCGTCGCCGTAGGTTTCGGCGTCTTTGATCAGCTCGGTACGCACCAGTTTTTTCAACTTGGCTTCGCTGCCCAGCAGGGCTTGCAGCTTGGCTTGTTCCTTGAGCAGTTCGTCTTGCTCGGCACGCAACTTCATCTCTTCCAGTCGCGCCAACTGACGCAAACGGGTGTCGAGGATGTAGTCGGCCTGGATCTCGCTCAGGGCGAAACGCGCAATCAGCGCCGCTTTCGGGTGCTCCTCGGTGCGGATGATGTGAATCACTTCATCCAGATTGAGGTAGGCAATCAACAAACCGTCCAACAGGTGCAGGCGGCGCTCGACCTTGTCGAGGCGGAATTGCAAGCGACGACGTACGGTTTGAACGCGGAACTCCAGCCATTCCACCAGCAGCGCACGCAGGTTTTTCAGCTGCGGCTTGCCGTCCAGACCGATGATGTTGATGTTGACCCGGTAGCTCGACTCCAGCTCGGTGCTGGCGAACAGGTGCTGCATCAGCGCGTCGTGGTCGAAGTTTTTCCGCGCGCCCGGAATGATCACGATCCGGCACGGGTTCTCGTGGTCGGATTCGTCGCGCAGGTCAGCGATTTGCGGGGCCTTGGACGGCTTGGCCTGCATCATCGCCGCGATCTGCTCCAGCACCTTGGCGCCGGACACCTGATGCGGCAGCGCGGTGACGATGATGTCGCCGTCTTCGATGTGGTACACGGCGCGCATGCGCACCGAACCCTTGCCGGTTTCGTACATTTTCAGCAGGTCGGCGCGGGGCGTGATGATTTCCGCTTCGGTCGGGTAATCCGGGCCCTGGATGTGTTCGCAGAGCTGTTCGACCGTGGCTTTGGGCTCATCGAGCAAGCGCACGCAGGCGGTCGCGACTTCGCGCAGGTTGTGCGGCGGAACGTCGGTGGCCATGCCCACGGCGATACCGGTGGTGCCGTTGAGCAGGATGTTCGGCAAACGCGCCGGCAACACCAGCGGTTCGTCGAGGGTGCCGTCAAAGTTCGGGCCCCAGTCCGCGGTGCCCTGGCCCAGTTCGCTGAGCAGCACTTCGGAGTAACGCGACAGCCGCGCTTCGGTGTAACGCATGGCGGCGAAGGACTTGGGATCATCCGGCGCACCCCAGTTACCCTGGCCGTCGACCAGCGTGTAACGGTAGCTGAACGGCTGGGCCATCAGGACCATGGCTTCGTAGCAGGCCGAATCGCCATGCGGGTGGAACTTGCCGAGCACGTCACCGACGGTACGCGCCGACTTCTTGTGCTTGGAATCGGCGTCCAGCCCCAACTCGCTCATCGCATAGATGATGCGCCGCTGTACCGGTTTCAGGCCGTCACCGATATGCGGCAAGGCACGGTCCATGATCACGTACATGGAATAGTTGAGGTAGGCATTTTCGGTGAAGTCAGCCAGCGACCGGCGTTCTACACCGTCCAGGCTGAGATCAAGGGAGTCGCTCATGCGGGCCTCATCGGTTCGTTGTCTGGCGCAGCAGCATGGTGCCACCGCGCTGGGTAAATTCAAGTTTGTTCAGTGCGCTCATACCGAGCAGCACCTGATTGCCATCCAGGCCGGGTACAACGATGGCGCGCACATCGCGCAGCACGATGTCGCCCAGTTGCAGCCGGTCGACGCGGGTGCGATAGCCCTCGGTACGACCGTTTGCCGTGCTCAGGGTCACCCCAAAGCCTTGTTCCAGTTTCAGCCGTTCGGCCATTTCCGCCGGGATCGCCACATCGGTCGCCCCGGTATCGAGCATGAAATTCACCGGCTGGCCGTTGATCTGGCCGCTGGCGACGAAGTGGCCCTGGGCGTTGCCGAGCAGCTTCACTTCGATAAATCCTTCACCCTGCTCCGACGTCACCACCACATTGGGATTTTGCTGACGCTCCTCCCATTGGCCGAAAAACCGTGTCGCCAGAAACAGCGCCGCGCACCACGCCAGCACCATCAATACTCGGCCGGCGCGTTTGCCCGGCGGTTGCTGGCTCAAGGCTTGGCGCTCCAGCCACCTTCCGGCGCGGCGAAGCGCCAGACAATCGGGCGGACCTCGCCATCGGCGCGGGGACCGAAATTGTTGTCGACACCGATCCAGGCACCGTCAGCGTCGATGATCAATGCCTCTTCCAGGCCGTAGTTCTGTGAATAACGACGGCTTGGCTGCAACAGTTCGGCCGCATACGACCAGCAACGCTCGACCTTGGCGGTTTGCGGATCGCGACGGCAAATTTCATAGGCGTTGCGTTCCAGGGTAAACAGCTTGCCGTTGTACAAGGACAGGTCCGAAAAGTCCTTGTTGACCGGTTTGGCGTGGGGAAACTGCGGCGGTTGCATTTCCATGCCCCCTTCGCTGAGCAGCACACACCCGCCATCGCAGTCCCACACCGTCTGTTTGCGCTTGATCAGCAGCAAGCCACGGCTTTGGCGCTCGGCGGCGAGCCACATCTGATCGCCCGCCGGGTTGATCGCCAGCCCTTCGAAAATCGCGTTGAATTGCAGCAGCATGCCGCTGGCCCGCGCTTCGCGCACCATCATCGGCGAAATTTTCAGCCAGTTTGCCTGGCCCGTGACCGGCACTTGCAGGACCGCCGCATGGCCTTCGCTGACGATGTAGCGATTGCCGGCGCCGTCGCAGGTGATGCCTTCGAAGTCGAGGTCCCCGCCACGCACGAACGACGCCGCCCAGTTGCGCGAACGCAAACCCCAGGGCAAACCGGTGTCCGGCACGTCGGGCACATCAATGTGCACGGTTTCGGCCTGCCAGGTGTTTTGCCGGGTGTCGAGGCGATAGATCTGATCGTCGTCGCGGTCGGAAACCGTCCACAGCTCGTTGCCACACAGGGCAAGCCCCGACAGGTTACCGCCGCGCATGCCGTCCACCGGATGCTCGGACAGCACGCGCAATTCCGGCGCCGGTTCGGCAAGCGCCGACACCGAGGTCAGGAGTAACGCACACGCCAGGGCAACGCCAACCCGCATCAACCAAGAACCTCGGCCAGGTTGCCTTTGGATTCCAGCCAGGACTTGCGATCACCGGCGCGTTTCTTCGCCAACAGCATGTCCATCATCTCTGACGTCGCGTCGTAATCTTCCAGGGTCAACTGCACCAGACGCCGAGTGTTCGGGTCCATGGTGGTTTCGCGCAGTTGCGGCGGGTTCATTTCACCCAGACCTTTGAATCGGGTGACCTGCGGCTTGCCGCGTTTCTTCTCCGCCACCAGACGGTCAAGAATGCCATCGCGCTCGGCTTCGTCCAGGGCGTAGTAAATCTCTTTGCCGAGGTCAATGCGGTACAGCGGCGGCATCGCGACGTAGACGTGACCGGCATCCACCAGCGGGCGGAAATGCTGGACGAACAAGGCGCACAGCAGCGTGGCGATGTGCAGGCCGTCGGAGTCGGCGTCGGCGAGGATGCAGATCTTGCCGTAGCGCAGTTGGGCGATGTCGGCCGAGCCCGGATCGACACCGATGGCCACGGCGATGTTGTGCACTTCCTGGCTGGCCAGCACTTCGCTGCCGTCGACTTCCCAGGTGTTCAGGATCTTGCCGCGCAACGGCAGGATCGCTTGAAACTCTTTGTCCCGCGCTTGCTTGGCGGAACCGCCGGCGGAATCACCTTCCACCAGAAACAGCTCGGAACGCATCGGGTCCTGCCCGGCACAGTCGGCGAGTTTGCCCGGCAGTGCCGGCCCGGCGGTGATGCGCTTGCGTTCGACCTTCTTGCTGGCCTTCAGACGCCGGCCGGCGTTGTTGATCGCCAGTTCCGCCAGGAGCATGCCGGTTTCCGGGTGGGCGTTGAGCCACAGGCTGAACGCGTCCTTGACCACACCGGAGACAAACGCCGCCGCTTCACGGGACGACAGTCGCTCTTTGGTCTGACCGGAGAATTGCGGCTCCTGCATTTTCATCGACAGCACGAAGGCAATGCGTTCCCAGACGTCTTCCGGCGCCAGTTTCACACCGCGCGGCAGCAGGCTGCGGAATTCGCAGAACTCACGCATCGCATCGAGCAAGCCCTGGCGCAAACCGTTGACGTGAGTGCCGCCCTGGGCCGTCGGGATCAGGTTGACGTAGCTTTCCTGCACGCTGTCGCCACCTTCGGGCAACCACAGCAGCGCCCAGTCGACCGCTTCTTTATTACCGGCCAGGCTGCCGCAGAATGGCTCGTCTGGCAGGCGTTCGAACTCGCTGACCGCGTCCACCAGGTAGGAACGCAAACCGTCTTCGTAATGCCACTCGACTTTTTCGCCGGTGGCCTTGTCTTCAAAACTGACCAGCAAGCCTGGACACAGAACGGCCTTGGCCTTGAGCACGTGCTTGAGGCGGCTGATGGAGAATTTCGGCGAATCGAAGTACTTCGGGTCCGGCGCGAAGAACACGCTGGTGCCGGTGTTGCGCTTGCCTACGGTGCCGACCACTGCCAGCTCGGTTTTCTTGTAGCCGTCGGCGAAGGTCATCTGGTATTCGTTGCCGTCACGCTTGACGCGCACCCGGACTTCGGTCGACAAGGCGTTGACCACGGAAATACCCACCCCGTGCAAACCGCCGGAGAACTGGTAGTTCTTGTTGGAAAATTTGCCGCCCGCATGGAGCTTGGTGAGGATCAGCTCGACGCCCGACACGCCCTCTTCCGGGTGAATGTCCACGGGCATGCCCCGGCCGTCATCGCTGACTTCCAGGGAGTGATCGGCGTGCAGGATGACCTGCACCGACGTCGCGTGCCCGGCCAAGGCTTCGTCGACGCTGTTGTCGATGACTTCCTGGGCCAGGTGGTTCGGCCGACTGGTGTCGGTGTACATGCCGGGGCGTTTGCGCACCGGGTCGAGGCCCGAGAGGACTTCGATGGCGTCTGCGTTATAAGAGCTAGCGCTGGGAGTGGCCATGGGGTCTCGTCGTCAGTGTTCGTGAAATGGGGGAGCGATGATTCACAGTGCGGTGAAATCGATCGACTGATACAAATCTGCGCCGATGCCGGCAAAACTCAACATGGCCGGCAACTGCGCGGCAAAACCCTGGAAACTATGGTCGCCGCCGGCCTGGATGCGCAAGGCACAGGCCCGGTAATACTGCTGGGCGAGGCGATAGTCCAGCGTTTCGTCGCCGGTCTGCAACCACACCTGATACCGCTGCGGGTCCTGGGGCGCCGGCACTTCCAGCTCGGCCAGGGCCGTCACATGGTCGTGGGTCAATTCCCAGTGTTCATCGGTATACAGGTTTTTCTGGGTTCCCAGATACCCGTCGAACATCCGGTGCGGACTGACGGCAGGGTTGACCAGCAGGGCTTTCAGGCCATGGCGCTCGGCCAGGTGAGTCGCATAGTAGCCGCCGAGTGAGCTGCCGACCAGCAGTGGCCGCCCCAGCTCGGCAATCGCCTGTTCCAGCTGACCGATGGCTTCGCGCGGATGATGATGCAAGGCCGGCACACGCAACTGATCGCTCAAGCCCAGCCGGTCCATCACCTGCACCAACTGCGTGGCCTTTTTCGACGAGGGCGCGCTGTTGAAACCGTGGATATAAAGGATCGAACCAGACATTTGAGCTCCCTGTGCGTCGGGTAAAGAAGGCGGAGTTTACAGGGAGTCGGGGGGATGGGGGATATCCTTGAAGTTTGTGTTGCCTTTGAGGGCGCCTTCGCGAGCAAGCCCGCTCCCACAGGGGATCCATGGCGCTCCCGAATCTACTGTGGGAGCGGGCTTGCTCGCGAAGGCCGCGACTCGGTCTGGCCGAATATTCAGTAACCGTTGGAGCCGTAATCAACCGTGAAGTCGAACCCGGTAACCCGCTCCACGCCGGTTTCCAGCTGCCCGTCCGGCAACAGCCGCAACCAGCGATACCCCGGCGCCTGCTCCCCGACCTTGAAATCCTCACTGCCCGGCTCGAACTGAATGCAGGTCGACGGCGAGGCGATCAGGCGCACGCCGTTGCGCTCCTGATCGATCTCCTGATGCACATGCCCCCACAACACCGCGCGCACCTGCGGGAAGCGGTCCAGCACCGCAAACAATGCCTCAGGGTTGCGCAAGCCGATCGGCTCCATCCAGGGGCACCCGATCGACACCGGATGATGGTGGAAACACACCAGATGATGGCGCTCCGGCGCTTCGCTCAGCGAGCGGGCCAGCAATTGCAGCTGTTCATCCTGCAAATACCCCGGCACCGACCCCGGCACCGCCGAATCGAGCAAGGTCACGCGCCAGTTGCCGACATCCACCACGGGCTCCAGCAACGCGCTCTGCACCGCCGCTTCGGCCATGATCTGCGGCTCATCGTGGTTGCCGGGAATCCAGCGCGCGGGCGCATCCAGCTGCCCGGTCAGGTCGCGAAACTGCTGATACGACTCCAGCGTCCCGTCCTGCGACAAATCACCGCTGGCAATGATCAGGTCAATCTGCGGCTGCTGAAGTGTCACCAGCTCGATGACTTTTTGCAGGCTTTCGCGGGTATTCATGCCCAGCAACGTTCCGTCTGCTTCGGCAAACAGGTGGCTGTCGGAAATCTGCACCAGCAACGCCGGATCGGCGGTGGTCAAAATGCTCGGCAAGGCGTTCTCCCAGGGCATGCACACGGGATGGATGAATGCCGCGATTATGCTGGGGGACGATCAAAAGGGGAAACCTGCGAACCTGACGCAGTTCACAACTGCGGCTCACAATTAACGGACGACTTCGTACTCGTGCCCCAGCGCCAGGCAATGGCTCAGCCATTCGCCCAGAAACATATTCAGCTGGGCCTTTTCGTCCGGCTGATGCATCGAGGCATTCGGGTAAGGATAGATGCCGCGAAAGCGTCGCGCATGTTCGGCGCTGACCACTTCGGCCATGCACGCATCGTGATAGACCTGAACTTCCAGTTGCGGCACCGGCAGCCAGGGCAGGCTGTGTTCCTGGCGCACTTGCAGGGTCGTGGTGTATGGACAGACCTGCAGCACTTCCAGCGCCAGCACACCGAGCATCTGATCACCGTGGGTCACGGCAATGCGCCGCGCGGCTGGCTCGTTGCGCATGTCGGGCAACAGTCGCATCAGGCGCGCGTAGTTGGCCTCGCACGAGGCTTGCAGCCCCACGAGGTCAACCCGATAGCGATCGCGCTGCTTGTTTACGACCATAACCCCCTCACTTCAGCGCGGTTCAAAGCTAACCATTGCAAGGCAATAATGCTGGCCGCGTTGGCAATTCGTCCGTCGCGTACGGCTTGCAAGGCATCGTCGAATGCCCAGACCGTGACGCGGATGTCTTCTGCTTCTTCCTCCAGCCCATGCAGGCCGCCAACACCGGTGCTGTCGCAACGCCCCAGGTACAAATGCACAAATTCGTTGCTGCCGCCCGGCGACGGGAAATATTTGGCCATCGGCCAGAGTGCCCCGAACACCAGCCCAGCTTCCTCCTGCGCTTCGCGGTGAGCAACTGCTTCCGGCACTTCATCCTTGTCGATCAGACCGGCGACCAGTTCGATCAGCCACGGGTTGTCGGTCTTGCCCATCGCACCGACGCGAAACTGCTCGATCAGCACCACTTCGTCGCGCTGTGGGTCATACGGCAGCACGCACACGGCATCGTGGCGAACAAAAACTTCACGATTGATCTCGCGACTCATGCCACCGGCGAACAACTCATGACGCAAGTGCACGCGGTCGAGCTTGTAAAAGCCCTCGTAGCACTTTTCGCGCCGCACGATATCGACGGCGGTCGGAATGGCGTTGGCAAAATCAGTCATGACAATCCTCGTTTACTGCACATCCGTTACGAGGTTGCTTTTTTTGCCTGCAACCTCGACTTCGCGCCATCCTAACGCGCTCGCAGCGTTTGATGCAGCCCCTTTCCCGTCAGCGGGATAGACGGTGAGGGCGAAACCCACTCTAATTAGCTTAGTGGCGAACTGACCGCTTCGTTGAGAGTCGAAGCGGATAACTTTTTGCCTTTCCCTGTTTTATCAAGGACGCCCATGTCGCTTTTTAAAATCGCCTCCGTGGCTGCAATCGCCTTGACCCTGGGCGCCTGCCAGAGTCTGTTCCAACCCAACTACCGGACGCCGCTGGAAGTCACCCGCGATGCCAGCGAAACGCTGAAACCGGGTTGCACCACCCCGGATTGCCCATTGGTGAACATCGACACCGTGCGCTTCCCGGCCGAGCCACAGCTGGACGGCATCGTCGAAAAAAACCTGCTGCAATTGACCCGTACCCCGGACACCCCGGCGGCGCCGACCCTGGCCGCCTACCGCGAGCAGTTTTTGCGCACCGCCAAACCGCGTTCCAGCAGCTACTTGCAAGCCAAGGTACGTGAGCAGCATGACGGCTTGGTGATCGTCGAGTTTTCCAGCTACCTGGACCTGGGCGGCGCACATGGCACGCCGGGGCGCAGCTTCATCAACTATTCGCGCCAGCAGCATAAAGTGCTGACCTTGTCCGACATGTTGGTGCCGGGGCAGGAAGAAGCGTTCTGGAAAGCCGCGCAAGTGGCGCACAACAGCTGGTTGATCAGCACCAAGCTCGATCAGGAACCGGAGTTCGTGAAGAGCTGGCCGTTCCAGAAAACCCAGAACGTGGCGCTGACCTACGGCGGGGTGATCCTCAAGTACGAAACCAGCACCATCGCGCCTTACGCGCTGGGCCACGTCGAGTTGAAGATCCCCTACCCACGCCTGAACGGCATTATCAAGCCCGAGCTGTTTCCTGGCCGTAACTGAAGGCTCGACCGAGCACCAGTTGCAGCAGCCCTGCCAGAATCAGCGACGGCAGGGTTGCACCGATGTCCGGATAAAGATTGGCCAGCAAATGATAGGTGCTCACCCCGCCCAACCAGGCGAGTAACGCCGGCCAGCGCAATGCGGCCGACGCCACTTGGGCACTGCGTTTGCGCAGGATGAAGTGATCCACCAGCACCACGCCGAACAGCGGCGCGAACACCGATCCGATCAACAACAGGAAGTTCTGGTACTGGGCCAACGGCGCCAGGCAGGCGATCAAGGTGCAGATCACGCCAATGGCCAACGCCAGGTGCTCGACCTTCAAGCGCAACAGAATCCCGCTCGACACCGCCGCCGAGTGAATGTCGGCGAAGGCGTTTTCCGACTCGTCCAACAGAATCAGCAACAGCGGAATCCCCAGGCCGGCACCGGCCAGCGCCAACAGCAAGGCATTCACTTCACCGCTCGGCGCGAACGCCAGGGTGTAGGCCACGCCCAGGCTCATCAGCCAGAAATTGCCGATAAAGAACCCGAGTGCCGTACCGCCGAACACGTTTTTCGCACGCTTGCCGAAACGCGAGTAGTCGGCAATCAGCGGCAGCCACGACAATGGCATCGCGATGGCAATGTCGAAGCCCACGGCGAATGGCATCGATCCGTCCCCGGCCTGCGCCCACAACGCGGCCAGATCGGCTTTGGCGAACAGGTTCCAGGTCAGCCAGATACACGCGGCCAGCAGCAACCAGATCCCCCACTTGCGCAGGATCTGCCGCACGAAGGTCAGCGGACCGCTGACGGCCAGCAAGGTCGCCAACGCGCCGAAGAACAGGGTCCAGAGCAGCGGGTTCGACCACAGGTTGCCTTCGCTGAAGGCCCGCGCGCCGAGCAGGCTGGCGGCGTCGCGCATGACGATGATTTCGAACGAGCCCCAACCGATCAGTTGCAGCAGGTTCAGCACCGCCGGCAGGCTCGCGCCATGTTTACCGAGGCTGAGTTTGAGCGCGGCCATCGACGATAAGCCCGTGTCGCTGCCGATTACGCCAACGGCGGCCAGCAGCAGCACGCCCACCAGCGTGCCGAGAAAAATCGCCAGCAACGAGCCGGACAGGCCCAGACCCGGCGCGAGCAATGCGCCGGTCTGCAACACCATCAGGCCGATGCCGAGGGAGAACCACAGGGAAAACAGATCGCGGCCGCCGAACACACGTTTGTCGGTCGGCACGGCGATGTCGGGTGAGTAAGTGCTGGGTTGAATGCTCAAGGGTGTTATCTCAGAGGGATAAGTTTGTTATTGAGATCTTCGCGGCCTGGTCTGGCGCCTTCGCGAGCAAGCCCGCTCCCACAGTGGATCTGCGTGGTTCACAAATCCATGTGGGAGCGGGCTTGCTCGCGAAGACGGCGGCACAGGCGCCGTCAATCACAGGTCAGATCAAACCTTCTTGTACAGCTGACTGCCTTCCTGCTTGAACCGCTCTGCCTGTTCCGCCAATCCTTGGGCGACTTCGGCATCGACGGTTTCGATCCGCTGGTTGGCCGCATACTCGCGGACTTCCTGGGTGATTTTCATCGAGCAGAATTTCGGCCCGCACATGGAGCAGAAGTGCGCGACCTTGGCCGAATCCTTCGGCAGGGTTTCATCGTGATACGAACGAGCGGTGTCCGGGTCAAGGCCCAGGTTGAACTGGTCTTCCCAACGGAATTCGAAACGCGCCTTGCTCAAGGCGTTGTCACGAATCTGCGCTCCCGGATGGCCCTTCGCAAGGTCGGCGGCATGCGCGGCGATCTTGTAAGTGATGATCCCGGTTTTCACGTCATCCTTGTTCGGCAGGCCCAAGTGTTCCTTCGGCGTGACGTAGCAGAGCATGGCGCAACCGAACCAGCCGATCATCGCCGCACCGATACCGGACGTGATGTGGTCGTAACCCGGCGCGATGTCGGTGGTCAGCGGGCCGAGGGTGTAGAACGGCGCCTCGTCGCAGCACTCCAGCTGCTTGTCCATGTTCTCTTTGATCAACTGCATCGGCACATGGCCCGGGCCTTCGATCATGCATTGCACGTCGTGCTTCCAGGCGATCTTGGTCAGCTCGCCGAGGGTTTCCAGCTCACCGAATTGCGCCGCGTCGTTGGCGTCGGCAATCGAGCCCGGACGCAGGCCATCGCCCAGCGAGAAGCTGACGTCGTAGGCCTTCATGATTTCGCAGATGTCTTCGAAATGGGTGTAGAGGAAGTTCTCTTTGTGGTGCGCCAGGCACCACTTGGCCATGATCGAACCGCCACGGGAAACGATGCCGGTCACACGTTTGGCGGTCAGCGGCACGTAGCGCAGCAGCACGCCGGCGTGGATGGTGAAGTAGTCGACGCCCTGCTCGGCCTGTTCGATCAGCGTGTCGCGGAACAGCTCCCAGGTCAGGTCTTCGGCGGCGCCGCCGACTTTTTCCAGCGCCTGATAAATCGGCACGGTGCCGATCGGCACTGGCGAGTTGCGGATGATCCACTCGCGGGTTTCATGAATGTGCTTGCCGGTGGACAAGTCCATGACCGTGTCCGAGCCCCAGCGAATGCCCCAGGTCAGTTTCGCCACTTCTTCTTCGATGGACGAACCCAAGGCGCTGTTGCCGATGTTGCCGTTGATCTTCACCAGGAAGTTACGGCCGATGATCATCGGTTCCAGTTCGGTGTGGTTGATGTTGGCCGGAATGATCGCGCGACCACGGGCGATCTCGTCACGGACAAACTCAGGGGTGATGATTTTCGGCACGCTGGCGCCGAAGCTGTGACCGGCGTGTTGCTGGTCCAGCAGCCCGGCGGCGCGAGCCACTTCGAGCTTCATGTTTTCGCGGATGGCGACGTATTCCATCTCGGCGGTGATGATGCCTTGGCGCGCGTAGTGCATCTGGCTGACGTTGGCCCCGGCCTTGGCACGGCGCGGGTTGTTGACGTGAGCGAAACGCAGCTTGGTCAGCTCGGCATCGGCCAGGCGTTCCTGGCCGAAGTTGGAGCTCAGGCCCGGCAGGCGCTCGGTGTCGCCCCGGGATTCGATCCACGGCGAACGCACATCGGCCAGGCCTTTGCGCACATCGATGATGACGTTGGGATCGGTGTACGGGCCGGAAGTGTCGTAGACCACGACGGGCGCGTTGATTTCGCCGCCGAAGTCGGTCGGGGTCACGTCCAGGCTGATTTCGCGCATCGGCACGAGGATGTCCGGACGAGAGCCCTGGACATAAATTTTTTGCGAGCGGGTAAACGGCTGAACCGACTGTTGATCGACTTGGGCCGAATCACTCAGGTTCGTCGTATTTTTTAGTTTTATCGTCATCACGGGCTCTCCAGACAGCATCCAGGCAGTGGAATTTTGTCGGAGCGAACCTGTAACGAATGGACGCGACCAATCAGCCATGACAACGCTGTTGGTGCTGTGCTCAGTGCTCGAGGGGTGTTCGATTGTCGAACAACATCCCGGACGAAGCACAAGAGGACTCGCCGGGTGACGAGAAATCTTGTTCCCTACGCAGGCGCTAACCTGATCAGGTTCAACGGGATCCGAAATTATTCGATCTCAGCCTCATAGCAAGGCACCCCGACAAGAACCCGGCCAGTCTAGACACAACAGGCGAAGAACGCCAACACCGGAGTAAACACCGTGATGAATGGCGTAATTAACGGATTGTTGCCGAACGTGCGCACCACTACACTCGCTACGCCGTGCCGCGGCTTGACGGTGTGCAGGCTGCGCCGTACCTTTGGCGCTCAAATTATCAGCGTAATTTTTTAGGGATGGCCTCATGCTGCGCAAACTCTCACTGGCCCTTGCCGTGTCTTGTGCGTCCAATGGAATGGCCTGGGCAGCTGAAGCGCCCTTATCCACCCGAAACGATCTGGTCAGCGTGTACCAGGAAGCGGTGGACAACAACGCCGACCTCGCGGCCGCTCGCGCCCAATACGGCGCACAGAAAGAAGTCGTACCCCAGGCTCGCGCAGGCTTGCTGCCCAACCTCTCGGGCGGCGCCGAAACGGCCAACGTTCGCACGTCGATCGATCAGCCTTCGGCTATCGCCAACCGCAGCGCGCATTCCTATCAGGCGACACTGGCACAGCCGCTGTTCCGCGCCGACCGCTGGTTCCAGTTCCAGGCCGCCAAGGACGTCAACGAGCAAGCCTCGCTGCAACTCTCGGCGACCGAGCAAAACCTGATCCTGCAGAGCGCCGAAAGCTACTTCAACGTGCTGCGCACGCAAGACAACCTGGCCTCGACCAAGGCTGAAGAGGCGGCATTCAAACGTCAGCTCGATCAATCCAACGAGCGCTTCGATGTCGGTCTGTCGGACAAGACCGATGTGCTGCAATCCCAAGCCAGCTACGACACCGCACGGGCGAACCGAATCGTCGCGCAGCGTCAGGTCGATGATGCGTTCGAAGCCCTGATCACCCTGACCAATCGTCAGTACAACTCGATCTGGGGCGTCGTCCACACCCTGCCGATCCTGCCGCCGACGCCGAACGACGCCAAGGCGTGGGTCGACACCGCCGCCAGACAGAACCTGAACCTGCTGGCCAGCAACTACGCGGTCAGCGCCGCCGAAGAAACCCTCAAGCAGCGCAAGGCCGGCCATGCGCCAACCCTGGACGCGGTGGCGAAGTATGAAAAAGGCGACAACGACGCGCTGGGTTTTTCCAACCCTAATGCGTTCGGCGCCCCTTACAAGGGCGACGTCGAGCAGACGACGGTGGGCCTGCAATTGAACATCCCGATCTACAGCGGCGGGCTGATCAACTCCCAGGTGCGCCAGTCGTACGCGCAACTGGACCAGTCCGAGCAGCAACGTGAAGCCCTGCGCCGGCAAATCGTGGAAAGCACGCGCAACCTGCACCGCGCAGTGAACACCGATGTCGAACAGGTGCAGGCGCGCAAACAGTCGATCATCTCCAACCAGAGCGCGGTGGAAGCG
The DNA here is from genome assembly GCF_050280905.1 of Pseudomonas sp. NPDC086278. Taxonomy (NCBI): domain Bacteria; kingdom Pseudomonadati; phylum Pseudomonadota; class Gammaproteobacteria; order Pseudomonadales; family Pseudomonadaceae; genus Pseudomonas; species Pseudomonas sp. NPDC086278. Next base: position 18,949 of record NZ_JBNNWE010000046.1, on the reverse strand, counting down.
ACCGAAATCGGTTATCAGGTAGGCACGCGCAACATCGTAGACGTGCTCGACGCCCAGCGTCAGCTGTACACCTCGGTGCGCGATTACAACAACACGCGCTACGACTACATCCTCGACAACCTGCGCCTGAAGCAGGCGGCGGGCACGTTGAACCCGGGGGACTTGCAGGATTTGGGGCGTTATCTCAAGGCCGATTACAACCCGGACAAAGACTTCCTGCCGCCGGATCTGGCCAAGGCTGCGGCCGAGCAACTGAAGGCGCGGCCGGGTCAGTAAAAGCGAACAACATTCGCGAGCAAGCTCGCTCCCACATTGGGTCCGTTCGTACACAAGTTTTGTGTTCGCAGGAGATCTAATGTGGGAGCGGGCTTGCTCGCGAAGGGGTCATAACATTCAACATCCCGCTTGGCTGTCAGACCGCTTTCGCGAGCAAGCCCGCTCCCACCGTTTGCTCAGCGGTGGATCAGGATTTATCGATCAACCGCCCCAACCCCTCCAGCAACCGCTGCAACGCGCCCTGATTGCTGCGCATCACGTTCAACCCCGCCTGCGCCATGCGCTGCGCATCTCGCGGCAGCTCGAACAAGCGCTGCACCGCCAGCGCCAGCCCTTCGGCATCGTCCACTTCCTGCAACGCCCCGGCGTTGCGCAGCTGCGCGGCGATTTCGAGGAAGTTGAACAGGTGCGGCCCGCTCAGCACCGGTTTGCCCAGCGCGGCGGGTTCCAGCAGGTTATGGCCGCCGTTCGGCACCAGACTGCCGCCGACGAAGGCGCTGTCGGCCAGCGCATACAGAAACAGCAACTCGCCCATGGTGTCGCCCAGCAACACCGAGGTGCGCGCGGTGACCGGTTCGCCGGACGAGCGACGAATCGTCGCGAAACCTTGCTGCCGACACAGTTCGAACACCGCGTTAAACCGCTCCGGATGACGCGGCACCAGAATCAGCAACGCATCGGGATGATCGCCCAGCAGCCGACGATGGGCCGCCAGCACGACTTCGTCCTCACCGTCGTGCGTACTGGCGGCGATCCACACCGGACGCTCCACTGTCTGCCACTGCGCACGCAACTCGGCGGCGCGCTGCAACAGTTGCGGGTCGATGGTCAGGTCGAACTTGATCGAACCGGTCACTTCGACCGTTTCCGGGCGCGCGCCCAACGAGCGGAAGCGCTCAGCCTCGGCCTCGGTCTGCACCGCGAACAGGCTCATCTCGGCCAGCATCGGCGCGGTCAGTTTATGGAAGCGGCCATACCCCTTGGCTGAGCGCTCGGACAATCGTGCATTGGCCAACGCCACGGGAATGGCGCGCTTGGCGCATTGGTGAATGTGATTCGGCCAGAGTTCGGTCTCCATGATCACCGCCAGTGTCGGCCGGACCCGATCAAGAAACCGCGCTGCCGCACACGGCAAGTCGTACGGCAAATAGCAGTGCTGGATGCGCGGCTCGTTGGCGAACAAGGCCTGGATGCGTTCCGAGCCCGTCGGCGTCATGCAGGTCACGGTGATCGGCAGGTGTGGATAACGTTGCAGCAAGGCGCGAATCATCGGGGCGGCGGCAATGCTCTCGCCCACCGACACCGCGTGCACCCAGATGCCGCCCGGTTTCATCGGCGGCAAGCCGAAGGAGAACCGCTCGCCAATGCGTTTGGCATAGGCCGGAGCCTTGCGCGAGCGCAGCCACAGCCGAATCGCTACCAGTGGCAGCCCCAGGTAAAACAGCGCGGTGTAGAGAGTTCTATTCATGGCGGCGGAGTTTATCGGTTTTTTCGCCGATCGCCTGCAAGTGCACGGCAAAACGTTCGGCCAGCCAGCGGGCTGCCGGGCCAAGCGGTTCATCGCGACGCCAGACCAGTTCCACCACCAGCGCCGGCGGGGTCCATTCGCTGACCAGTTCAACTATCTGACTGCGATAACCCGAATACTGCACGACGTTGCGTGGCAGCCAGGCCCAACCGAGGCCGCGCATCAGTAATTCAGCGATCACATAAAAGCTGTCGGCCCGCCAAACCTGCGGGCTCGCAGGCTCGCTGCCCGGATAGACACTGGATTGAGCCGCCATGAGCAATTGTCGATGCTGCGCCAATTGCTGGCAGTCAACCTCCTCCAGCGCCGCCAACGGGTGGCCCACGCCGCAGACCGTGACCATTTCGATACTGCCCAGCACCCGCCGCTCCAGCGCCTCGGGGATTTGCTCGTGGTAGAACAGCAAGCCGAGATCGGCGCGGCGCTCCAGCAGTTTTCTCGCCACATCGCCCTGGGTGCCGTTGGACAACTGCACTTCCAGGCTGGGGAACTGATCGGCCAGCGCGCCAAGGCTGTCGATGACCGGTTGAAACGGCATGGCTTCGTCTTGCGCCAAGCGTATCCGCGCCTCCTGACCGCGCATCATCGCCAGGGCCCGACCGTTCAGCCGCTCGCATTGGCGCAGCACTTCGCGCGCCTCTTCCAGCAGCGCATTACCGGCCTCGGTGAGTTTCGGCTGACGGCCGCTGCTGCGCTCGAACAGGCTGACGCCGAGGTCCTCCTCCAGCAACGCAATCGAACTGCTGACCGCCGACTGCGCCTTGCGCTCCGCCCGCGCCACAGCGGAAAACGAGCGCTGCTCGGCTACGCTGACAAACAGGCGCAGTTGCTCCAAATTCCATTGCGTATTCATCGATCAACCCATCTCCAATACAGATAGGTAATGACTTTACCGCATCTGAACAATCTCTAGAATGCCGACCTCAGAGAGCAACGCTTCACACGAGGATGCACCTATGACCGCTTACTACTACCTGGCCATCGCCATCTGCGCCGAAGTGATCGCGACCGTTTCGATGAAAGCCGTCAAAGGCTTCAGCACGCCGCTGCCGCTGACGCTGGTGATCGTCGGCTACGGCATCGCGTTCTGGATGCTGACCCTGGTGGTGCGCAGCGTACCGGTCGGCGTGGCTTACGCCGTGTGGGCCGGCATGGGCATCGTGATGGTCAGCGTCGCGGCGCTGTTCATCTACGGGCAGAAACTGGATCTGCCGGCGATGCTGGGGATGGCGCTGATCGTGCTCGGCGTTGTGGTCATCCAGCTCTTCTCCAAAACTGCCGGCCACTGAAACGCAATCCACTGTGGGAGCGGGCGTGCTCGCGAAGAGGCCGTGTCAGGCAGCATCGATGCTGACTGACGCGGCCTCTTCGCGAGCAAGCCCGCTCCCACACGGGTTGGCATCCAGCTGATTGATCGCCAGCAATTCCCCTGTTCTTCGAGTCTGTATACTGCGCCCTCGTCTTGAACACTGAGGTCGCTGCATGCCATCCGTTATTTCCACCGACGTTCTGATTGTCGGCGCTGGTGTCGCCGGCCTCTGGCTCAACGCGCGCCTGCGCCGCCAGGGCTTTTCGACCGTGTTGGTGGAAAACGCCAGCCTCGGCGGCGGGCAGAGCGTGAAGTCCCAAGGCATCATCCACGGCGGCGCCAAGTACGCACTGCACGGCGCCCTGACGGGGGCGTCGGAAGCCATCGCCGACATGCCGCGCCGCTGGCGTGAAGCCCTGGCCGGCGACGGCGAGCTGGATCTGTCCGGTGTGCGCCTGTTGTCCGAAGCGCACTACCTGTGGTCGCCCGGCACCATCGCCGGCAACCTCACCAGTTTCTTCGCCAGCAAAGCGGTGCGCGGCCGGGTCGACCAGGTCACGGGCGACCAACTGCCGCCGGCGCTGCAAGACAAGCGCTTCAAGGGCAAGGTCTACCGCCTGGCGGAACTGGTGGTCGACGTGCCGAGCCTGGTTCAACGCCTGGCCGACCTGGCCGGTGACGGTTTGCTCGCCGGTCAGAAGATCGAACCGCTGCTGGAAGGTGGCGTGCTGATCGGCCTGAAGGTCGACGAGCGCGAGATCCGCGCCCAGCGCATCGTCCTCAGCGCCGGTGCCGGCACGGCGGCATTGCTCGAAGCCTTGGGCCTGAGCCGGCCGGCCATGCAGCGCCGGCCGTTGCACATGATCATCGCCAAAGGCCCCAGCCTCAAACCGCTGTACGCCCACTGCCTGGGCGGCGGCACCAAACCGCGCATCACCATTACCACGCACCCGGCCGCCGACGGCCAATGGGTCTGGTACCTGGGCGGCGACATCGCCGAGTCGGAAGGCGTTGCCCGCGAACCCGCCGAGCAAATCGCCACCGCGCAGAAAGAGCTCGGCCAGTTGCTGCCCTGGATCGACCTGAGCACCGTGCGTTGGGCGACCTTGCGCGTGGACCGCGCCGAACCGCTGCAATCGGGCCTGACCCGTCCAGACAGCGCGTTCCTCGCCGAACAGGGCCGTTTGCTGGTTGGCTGGCCGACCAAACTGGCCTTGGCGCCGGACTTCGCCGACCGCGTCATCGCGACCCTGCAACACGACGGCATTCAGCCGAGCCACCCGGCGCCGTTGCCTGAATTACCGAAACCGCCGATGGGCGTGCCTGCCTGGGACCAACTACTGCCATGAGCCAACCGACCCTGCACGACTTTCATCGTCCCTTGGGCAGCACTGGCCTGCGGGTCTCGCCGCTGGGCCTGGGCACGGTCAAACTGGGCCGCGACCAGGGCGTCAAATACCCCAATGGCTTCCAGATTCCCGATGACGATGACGCGCGCCGACTGCTCAAGCTAGCGCACAACATGGGCATCAACCTGATCGACACCGCGCCGGCCTATGGCCGCAGTGAAGAACGCCTCGGCCCGCTGCTGCGCGGTCAGCGCAGGGATTGGGTGATCGTCAGCAAGGTCGGCGAAGAGTTTACCGATGGCCAGTCGAGCCACGACTTCAGCGCGGCGCACACTCGGTTGTCGGTGGAACGCAGCCTGCAACGTCTGGAAACGGATTTTATCGACCTGGTGCTGGTGCACTCCGACGGCAATGACCTGGCGATTCTCAACGACAGTGAGGTCTACGCGACCCTCGCCGCGCTGAAGGCCGAGGGCAAGATTCGCGGCTTCGGCTTCTCCGGTAAAACCGTCGAAGGCGGGCTGAAGGCGCTGGAACAAGGCGATTGCGCGATGGTCACCTACAATCTGAACGAGCAGCATGAGAAAGCGGTCATTGACTATGCTGCTGCTCACGGCAAAGCCATCCTGGTCAAAAAAGCCCTCGCCAGCGGTCACGTCTGCCTCAGCCCGGGCGTGGACCCGGTGCGCGCCAGCTTCGAATTGTTGTTTGAACATCCGGGTGTTGCCAGTGCTATTGTCGGGACCATCAATCCGCTGCACCTCGCCCACAACGTCGCGACCGTTGCCCAGGTCCTACGTAGCAACTGACGCCGCCCCACGCGGCCTTAAGCAGGAGCCGACATGCCGCGTACGCTCATAAGAAAGAACCCGAGCAACTTCAAGACCCTGCCGTTATTTGTCGAAGCGACTCCCGAAGGCCTGAGTTACCAGAGCGTCGGGATGCCGCTCAATTTTTCCCAGACCCTGCAACGCCGCCGCCCCGTGGCCGTGGCGGACAGCGAGCGGTTCGCCGTGGAGCTGGCCAACCTCGGGGTCTCGGTGCGCCTGACCCTGCATTGGCAGAATCGCGATTATTGGGTACTGGTGCGCCAACGCCGCCAGGACCGTGGCGACGTGGTGCTCAAGCTGATCTCCGGTTATGTGCCGGCCCATGAGCTGAACCTGCCACTGCACACGGCCATCCAGGAGATTGCCGAAGAATGCTTGCTGGAAACTCCGGAAGGCTGGCTCGGCGGACGCTTCAACGATACGTGGCTGCCGGCGCCTTACGCCTCGGCGCTGCATTATCGCGAGGCGCTGCCGTTTCGCCTGACGCCGTTGTCCGGCTCGGCACGGCCGGTGCGTTGCGCCAACATGCAGTTGATCGAACGGCCCCGGGCTTATGTGCATTTGCCGACGGCCTCACTGCAATTGATTTACGACTTGCGCCTGGAAGTGCCCAGAGAAGCCAAATCCTTGAGCCTGTTTCATGTCGATGAGCGGCTGGAAGGCGATCAACTGGTCGCCCGGCTGGATCGCAAACGCCCCGACCTGTATCTGATGCCGTTGCAGGATGGCCAGCCGATGGCCGAGCTCTACACGCTGAAAAAGGATCAGTTGTACCCGGCGAGCACCCGTGGGTTGTACCTGGCCGAAAGCTTTGCCCAGCAGGAAGGCTGGCTGGTCAGGGATGAGCGGATTCGCTGGAAGGACTGGGTGCGGCAACAAGGGCTGGCGCCGCCGGGGAAGGATTCGGGACTGGCGCGGTTGCGGGGGAAAGCGAAGCAATTGCTGAAGAAGATTGTGCCGCGCAAGAAAGTCAGCTCTTAAAAGCAAAAGATCGCAGCCTTGTTTCACTCGACAGTTGCCGCATTGAAATGCGACTCGCTGTTGGTGAAACGAGGCTGCGATCTTTTATGGCTTCACTCAGACTTGCGGATCTTCTCGACAATCGCGGTCGTCGAGCTGTTTGCCACCAGGCCCAACACTTTCACGGTGCCGCCGTACGCGCTGACGATGTCCGCGCCGACCACCTGGTCGATCCCGTAATCACCGCCCTTGACCAACACGTCCGGCTTGACCTCGCGCAGCAGGTTTTCCGGGGTGCCTTCAGAGAAGCTGATCACCCAATCCACGGCGCCCAGACCGGCCAGCACGGCCATGCGGCGGTCGACGCTGTTGATCGGACGACCCGGCCCTTTCAGGCGGCTGACCGACGCATCGTCGTTGACCGCAACGATCAGACGATCGCCCTGGGCACGCGCCTGCTCGAGGTAGGTCACGTGGCCCGCGTGCAGGATATCGAAACAGCCGTTGGTGAAAACGATCCGCTCGTTGTGCGCACGCGCATCGTCGACCGCCAGCAGTAATTGCTCGAGGCCGAGCACGCCGCGCTCGGAACCTTCTTCACGCTGAATCGCGCGACGCAGTTCCGGCGCACTGATCGCCGCCGTACCCAGTTTGCCGACCACGATACCCGCTGCCAGGTTGGCCAGCGCCACCGCGTGCGGCAGTTCTTCGCCGGCGGCAATCGCCGCCGCCAGGGTGGAAATCACCGTGTCCCCGGCACCGGTCACGTCGAACACTTCACGGGCACGGGCCGGCAAGTGCAGCGCCGGGTGATCCGGGCGCAGCAAGGTCATGCCGTGTTCGCCACGGGTCACCAGCAACGCGCCGAGATCGAGGTCGTGCATCAATTGCGCGCCCTTGGTCGCCAGCTCGTGCTCATCGGCGCAAGCACCGACGATGGTTTCGAACTCGCTGAGGTTCGGCGTGATCAGGCTGGCACCCCGGTAGATCGAGAAATCCTTGCCCTTGGGATCGGCCAATACCGGAATCCCACGAGCGCGGGCGGCCTGGATCAACACCTGATGGTTTTTCAACGCGCCTTTGCCGTAGTCGGAGAGCACCAGCACCTTGATGCCATCCAGCAACGCATCGACCTGCTTGCCCAACGCCAACGCGTCGGTGGCGAAGGGTTCTTCAAAGTCGATACGCAGCAGTTGCTGGTGACGGCTCATGACCCGCAGCTTGACGATGGTCGGCTGATGCGCGATGCGCTGGAACAACGCCCGCACGCCAGCGCCCTTGAGGCTGTTGGCCAGGCTGTCGGCGGCTTCGTCATCGCCGGTCACGCCGACCAGCGAGGCCGGGGCGCCGAGCGCGGCAATGTTCAACGCAACGTTGGCGGCACCGCCCGGACGGTCCTCGATTTGCTCGACCTTGACCACCGGCACCGGCGCCTCAGGGGAAATCCGTGAGGTACCACCATGCCAGTAACGGTCGAGCATGACATCGCCGACCACCAAGACAGGGGCTTGATCGAATCGCGGCATGGACAACTTCATGGAGCAACCCACATACAAAATGAACAGGGGCGCGATATTAACACAGGGTTGGCGCGGGCTTGTGCGGCGGCTGCAACGGGATGTTTTATCGGGTTTTTTTGCTCATTTAATGATCAAAAAACCGGTAGACGTGCAGCTTTACTCAGGTTTGGTCACGAGGAGCAAGCGACCTGGATACGCATCACCGGGCGCATTGCGCGCCCGGTGAATGAGGGTCAGGCGATATCTTCGGCCGGGGCGTCAAGGCCCATGGCGTTCAGGCGAGCGTAGTAACCGTTCTGTGCCAGCAACTCGGCATGGGTGCCGCGCTCGACGATCCGGCCCTGGTCCATGACCAGAATCAGGTCGGCCTTCTCGATGGTCGACAAGCGGTGAGCGATCACCAGGGTGGTCCGGCCTTTCATGACCTGGTCCAGCGCGGCTTGAATGTGTCGCTCGGATTCGGTGTCGAGGGCCGAGGTCGCCTCATCGAGAATCAGCAGCGGCGCATTCTTCAGCAAGGCCCGGGCAATCGCCAGGCGCTGGCGTTGGCCACCGGACAGCAGCACGCCGTTTTCGCCGACCTGCGTGTCCAGGCCTTCGGGCAGCTGCGCGATGAAATCCATGGCGTACGCGTCTTTCGCCGCTTTCTCGATGTCTTCACGAGGCGCGCCAGCCAGATCGCCATACGCAATATTGTTGGCCACGGTGTCGCTGAACAACGTGACGTGCTGGGTCACCTGAGCGATGTGCTTGCGCAGGTTCAGCAGTTTGTACTGCTCCACTTCAACGCCATCGATCAGGATTTCGCCTTTGTCGTGGTGATAGAAGCGCGGAATCAGGTTGGCCAGCGTCGACTTGCCGCTGCCCGACCGACCGACCAGCGCCACCATCTGTCCCGGCTCGACGGTGAAGCTGATGTCGTCGAGCACCTGGCGCTCGGTGTCCGGGTAGGTAAAGCTCAGGTGCCGAACCTCCAGACGACCGCTGACCGCATCGCGCTCCACCGTCCCGGTATCGACTTCAGGGGCGACGTCCAGCTGCTCGAAGATACTTTCGGCACCGGCCACGCCTTTCTGGATGGTCGAGCTGACTTCGGACAATTGGCGGATCGGCTTGGGCAGCAGGCCGGCGAGCGTGATGTAGGCAACCATGTCACCGGCAGAGGCATCACCGCGCAGGTACAGCACCAGAAACATCAACACGGCCATGGCGCTGTAGATCACCAGTTGCAGCAGCGGGGTATAGATGGCGCCGGTGCGGGTCATGCGCAGTTGCTTGTCGGTGTTGCCCTGGCTCGCCGCCAGGAAACGCTTTTGCTCGTAGACTTCGCCGCCGAAACTGCGGACCACACGATAGCCCTGGATCGTTTCGGAGGACACGTGGGTCACGTCGCCCATGGCAGCCTGGATCTTCTTGCTCTGCTTGCGGAATTTCTTGCTGGCGGTGCGCACCATCACGGCGATCAACGGCAGGATCGCAACCATGACCAGCGTCAGCTTCCAGTTCATGAACAGCAGCGAGGCGAACAGGAAGATCACCGTCATGCCTTCACGAATTACGACCTTGATCGCATCTGTGGCCGCCCCCGTGACCATGGTCACGTTGAAGGTGATACGCGAAATCAAATGACCCGAGTTATGCTTGTCGAAGTACCGGTTGGGCAAAACCAGCAGGTTGTTGAACAGTTGCACTCGCAAGTCATGGACCAGGCCGAGGGAAACCTTGGCCAGAAAGTAGTTGCCCAGATAAGATCCCAGCCCCTGCCACGCGGCGATCAGGATGATCAGCAACGGCACGGCCTGCAGCAGTTGCAAGTCACGCAGGTAAGGCACGGACGGAAACAGCACCGCCTCCGGATTGGACAGACCGTCGACAAAGTACTTGAGGATGTAGCCGAGCATTGGCTGGGTCGAAGCGAAAATCAGAAAACCGACGATGCTGATCAGAAACAGACTGATGTACGGCCGGACATAACCGAGCAGGCGGAAGTAGATTTTCAAGCTCGAAGGGCTTGCGGAGAGACTGGAGTCGGCCATATCACGCGAATGTCGATAAAAAGGACGCTGACTTTAGCACAGCTTTCTTGGGGTTCTGGCAATCGCATAAAGGCTGTTATTGTTAGGCATCGAATTCAGCATCAAATAGCCATCACCCCGAAATGGCCGATCAACTTCAGGATTGAATCTCTCAGCATGCAAGTCAGCGGTTTCAATAGCGTGTCCAATCGAGTTTTCGATTTCATCTGCCTCTGGATTCTTCCGGTCGGCTACTTTCTGCTCTTGTGCGCGCTGTTTTTCCTGCCGGGCCGAAGTTTGCACCACAAGCTTTTTTATGGCCTGTTCAGCATTCCGTCGTTGATTGCCATTTGCCTGCGCCCCCGTGAATTCAAGGAATTGCTGCGTGAGCCCATTTTCGTGGCACTGGTGGTGTTCGCGGCCTGGGCACTGTTGAGCCTGTGCTGGAGCCCTGGCGGGCAAAGTATCGCCGGCCAGTTCAAGCCGCCGATGCACACCCTGTTACTGTTTGCCGGCTGTTATCTGCTGGTGCGCTATCGCAACGATATTCTCCAGCCGCTGCTGTTCAGCGCCGCGATGGTCGGGCTGATCGGCACGGCCTACTTTCTATTCAAATTCGCTCGAGTCTATGAACCCGGGCTTCGCTTGATCGGGGGTGGGGCATTCGACAACCCGCTTCTCAGCTCCCACATATTCGGCTTTTTCTGCGCGTACTGGCTAAGCCTGAGCATGACTTGCAAGCGCCGGCAAATACTCTGGCTGAGTATTCCCGCGATGGTTGTCATGTTCGTCGCGGTTATCGCAACCGGTTCCAGAACCCCGCTGGTGGCCCTGACCATGGCTTCGTTGTGGCTGTGCTTCATTTGCTGGGGGCGCAGGTCTGTCGTCTTGCTGGGTGCCCTGCTCGTCTGTGGGTCGGCCGTGAGCGTACTTTTTTCACAGATGATCATCGGACGAGGCGACTCCTACCGTTTCGAAATATGGCAGCTGGCCCTTAAGGAAATTGCGGATCACCCGTGGATTGGTCATGGCTACAACGCCAATCTGGCGATTGACCCCGGTGTCGGATACACCTTTCAGGAACCCCACAGCTTTGTCCTGGGCGTGCTCTATTACGTCGGCATTTTCGGTCTTCTGCCCTGGTTGTTCTTCCAGGCCTGGGGTTTGCTGAACAGCTGGCGCAATCGCCTGCAACCGCTGTTCATCATTGCGTCGACCTGGCTGGTGTTCGGCATCGGCGCAGGCCTGACCGAAGGCGGCGGGATTATTTCGCGACCCAAGGAGCACTGGTTCCTGCTCTGGATTCCGTTGGCGCTGATCGCCGCGCTGAGTATCAATCAGCGTGCCAGACGCCTGCTGGCAATGCCGGTCAACACGCTCACGCCGATGGCGCTGCAACAACTGTCCGATCAGGCACAGATCATTGAAGAGGATGGCCTGGGCCCCAAAGTCTTGCGCCTGGTCGATGGCAGCTTCCTGAAACTCTTCCGCCGCCGCCGCTGGTACACCTCGGGCAGTTTTAATCCCTATTCCGAACGCTTTGCCGTCAACAGCGAGCAATTGCGCACCATGGGAATTCCCACCCCGCAGATTCTCGCCCTGTATCGGCTCGAAAACGGCAGCAGCGCCGTGCACTATTCGCCGCTGCCGGGCAACACTTTGCGCCAGGTCCTGCAGGGCATTACCGCACCGGCCGTGCGCCAGGCGCTCGTCGAGCGTTTCGGCAAGTTCATGGCGCAACTGCATGAGCAAGGCGTGTATTTCCGCTCGCTGCACCTGGGCAACGTCCTCGTCCTTGATGACGGGGAGTTCGGCCTGATCGATGTCGCCGATATGCGCATCTATCCTTCTTCATTGAGCCTTTCGCTGCGGCAACGAAATCTGCGGCATATGCAGCGCTATACGGTGGATCGGCGCTGGCTGTTCGAAGACCACTTCGACGCGCTGCTCCAGGGATACGCCAAGAAGGCGTCAAAATCAGCTGTTGATAATCTGCACAGGCAAGTGCTGGCCGGGAGTGCCCCGGCCCGGGCTCATTGATGACCGAAACCAACCCCCTCATTGCGCTGGCAGCCTATGCGCTGGCCATCGTGACCGCCGCGCTGCTGCTGCGCGCCGTTCCGAAAATCAATCGGCACCTCACTCATTCCGGTGAAAGCCGTTACGCCAGCATCGATGGGCTGCGTGGCTATCTGGCGTTTGGTGTGTTCGTGCACCACTCGATCATTACCTGGATCTTCCTGCGCACTGGAGTCGTCGACTTTCCGCCGAGCAATTTCTACTCACAGCTTGGCCAAGGCAGCGTCGCACTTTTTTTCATGATCACCGGCTTTCTGTTCTGGAACCGCTTGCTTACTCAAGGACGCCAGCATGACTGGCTGGCCTTTGCGGTATCCCGGGTATTTCGGCTGTACCCGCTGTACTTGCCGCTGATGCTCATCGTGTTTGTCACCGTGTTCTATCTGCAAGGCTGGGAGCTGAAGGAATCTGGGATTCGACTGCTCGGGCAGATTCTGGCGTGGCTGACCTTCGACCGGCCGGACGTCAACCAGTACCACCAGACCGGCATGCTGATCTCCAACGTCACCTGGACACTGGGCTACGAAGTGTTTTTCTACCTGGCGCTGCCACTGGCCGGCATGGTGTTCATTTATCGCGGCAGCTGGCTGCAAGTGGTGCTATGCCTGATCGGCATTTACGCCCTGTACCAGTTGATTGGCTGGGAGCACTCGCTGAAGAAGCACTTTCTGGCGAGCTTCCTTGGCGGCATCGGCGCGGCGTACTGGATTCGCCGGCCGAATCTGGTGGCATGGGGTCAGACACGACTGGCGGGGATTGTTGCGTTGGTGGCGCTGGCGGTTGCGTTTACCGCATTCGACCGCGCGTTCAGCCTGAAGCCATTGCTGCTCATGTCGTTGTTCTTCGTGATCGTCGCGTCCGGGAACACTCTGTTCGGCGCCCTCAGACCGCGCAGCATCCGCTGGCTCGGTGAAATCAGCTACAGCACCTATCTGCTGCACGGTTTCGTGCTGTGGGTGATGGTGCAGCGCCTGCCGCTGCTGGTGGGTCTGGACGCACGTGACACGTGGACTTACCTGGCGCTGCTGGCCGTGTGCTCATGCCTGCTGATCATCATTTGCAGCCTGACATTCCTGTACATCGAGAAGCCGGGCATGACCGCCGGCAAGACGGTTTTGCAGTGGTTTAGACGCAGCCGCAAGGCCGACAAGACGCTGGCCGAGAAGATCGCCCGCTAGCACGCAGCGATCTTCAGGCCGGTTTCAGTCTTTTTCCAGCGGCGAGAACAACAACCGCCCCAGACCACGCCAGGTCTTCTTGTTCCAGGCCTTGAACGGAATCTGCGCCAGCAGTTCGCGGGCCAGCTTGCGGTCGCGATTGGCGGTCTTGAGGAACATCGAACTGAGGAACTTGTAACGCACCTCGTCGTACAGCGGATGATCGCTGAACAGTGCGTAGGACCGCAGAATGTTGTCGATCATGAAACGATGATTCTTGTACGAGTTGGTGGCGTGTTTGCGATAGCGCGCCATCAGCACATTCAAGCCATCGATGAAGTAACCGGCATGCGTCACCTTCAGCTCGATCAGCAAGTCCTCCAGACGAATATTCGGATCAAACCCGCCCACCTTGTCCAGCGCTTCGCGACGAATCATCAGCGTCGGTGCCGGGGGATAAGGCTTGCGCTCCAGGAACATATCGTCGAAGTCCAGGCGACGGAACGGCACGTCACGGCGCTGACGCTTCTCCGGGTACAGATTGCCGTCAGCGTCGATCAGTTCGATGTTGCCGGCGCAGATCCCGACTTCGGGCTTGCCGTCCATATAGGCCACCTGCGTCGCGATGCGCTCGGGCAGCATGATGTCATCGGAACCGAACGGCACGATCAAGCTGCCTTTTGAGCGAGCGATGGCACCGTTGAGGGTATTGGTCAGGCCCTGATTCTGCTGAACCCGGAAATCGAAACCATACTGCGCCTGCAACCGGTTGATGCGCTCGACGCTGTCGTCTTTCGAGCCGTCATCGACCACCAGCAGCTCGATGTTTTCATAGGTCTGATTGAGGACGCTGAGAATGCTTTCCTCGATGTAAGGGCCGTGGTTATACGACGCGATGATGACCGTTACGAGAGGTTGCGCGTCGCTCATGCTTGCTCCTTGCGGGCCTGTTCCAGGCCGGAGTCGATCAGGTTCAGGTATTCCTGACGGAACACCTCGATGTCGTGTTCTTGCTGCAGATAACGAAAGGCTTGTTCGCCCTTGGCCTTGAGCGCGTCATCCGACAGCCCGAGGTAGTTATCCAGCGCCGCAACCAGGCTCGGCACATCCTTCGGCGTAATCGCCAGGCCGCCCGCGCCCTCGATCAGCGGCAGCATGGCCGGCACGTTGGAGGCGATGACCGGCAGGTGACCGCTCATGCCTTCGAGCAGCGCCAGCCCCAACCCTTCGGCGAGCGACGGCATGGTCCAGACGTCGAATGCGCGAATGTACTGGAGGGCGATCTCCTTGAAGCCCAACAAGTGCGCACGACCGCTCAGGCCCAGTTGTTCGATTTCGGCAGCCAGTTTCGATTCTTCGCGGCCGGCACCGATGATCGCCAGTTGGGTGTTCGGGTATTTGTCCTTGAGCGCGGCAAACGCCTGCAACAAATACGTGTGGCCCTTGACCGGCACCAAACGCCCCAAGGCGCCGATCAAGCGCACCGACGGGTCGATGCCCAGCATCTCGCGGGCCTTTTCACGACTGTGTTGCAAGCCCTCGGCCTGCTCGATGTCGATGGCGTTGGTAATCGCATAAGTGTTCTGGTCGGTGAAACCGCAGTCGCAGTCCAGCAAGTACTGTTTCACCGCCGGTGACACGCCGACAAAACGCCAGTGACGATCGATCAGACGCTGGGTCTGACGGCGCCGATAGAACCGGTCGTACTCGCCAAAACCATGGGAAATGCCGATGCACAGCGGCACTTTCAGCCAGCGGTTGAGTGCCAGCATCATGTTCACGGGCTTGAAACGGTTGCAGATCACCACGTCGAATTTCTCGGCGCGGCAAAACTTGTACAGGGTCCACATCGCCCGCAGGCGCAGGCCTTTGAGGGACTTGTCGGAAAACTCGAAGTACACCGAACGGTCGGCCCGGCTCACCGCCTCGCCCGGCCCGGGTTTGCCGCGCAGGAATGCGGCCGTCACTTCATAGCGCTCGCTCGGCAGGGCTTTGACGATCTGCTCCGCAAGGTCGGCAAAATCATGGGCTTTGACGTTGTAGTCGGGCTGCAATTGCAGGACCTTTGACCGCTGGCTCATAACTCTCCCCGCGAAGTAGCGTTGATGGGTGTGTGCTTGAGGATCCACAACAGTTCGTGACGCCGAACCGTCTTGCGAAAGAATTCGTTCTCACCATGGATCGGGGCTTTTCTGCGGGCCAACACCTGCTGAATCAAACGGCGGACGCGACGCTTGAACGGCATGCGCGGTTGCAGGTCGTGCATCATGCCCAGCGCCATGGCTTTATCGCGCTGAAGTGCCAGCGGCAGCGGCAGGCAGCAAGGTTGCATCGGTGTCGCCGAGTCGAAGGCCGGCGGCAGCGCGATGCCATGACCGGCATCGCCCATCGGCCAGCGGTCGTTGTCGTGCAGGTGATTGGCGTAGCCGAGCAAGGTTGTCGGTTGCCAGTCCAGGCCTTGCAAGGCTTCGAGGACGGCTTGCTGGGCGCACAGATGATCAGGGTGCGGATCGAGCGTCGGGTGCGGCAGCACGATCACCTCGGGACGCGCGCGCATCAGCAGTTCCCGCAGGTCGGCGAGCAGGTTGTTCCAGGTCGGCGCACCGTCGGCATCGCCTGGCAGGGTGAACGGATTGAGTTGGCGAAACAGCCGGGTGTCGCTCATCTCCGCTTCCCGCGAGCCGACCGGTTTCGTCGGCGAGGCCTGCATCGCCGCCAGTTGCAGGCAGAAATACCCCAACTGCACGCAATGCGCCTCGGGCACCCCGGCCCAACGCGGCACGGCGATGCTGTCCCAGGCGCGCAAACGGCCCTTGAGCCGCGCCGCCTCGACCTTGTTCAGGCCAATCTGTTGATAGTGTTCGGCTTCGATCTCACCGGCGGTCAAGGTGACGATCCAGGCTTCGTCGGCCTGGCTGTACAAACCGTATACGGCCAGTTCGGCGTCGTCGGCGTGCGGCGCAATCACCATCACCCGCTGACGACGGTAATCCGGTTGCTCCAGCGCCCACAGCACCGGCTCGCCCAGCAGGCGGCAATGACGGCCACGCAAGCGCAATTCACCTCGGGACAACACCTGCGCCTGACCGCTGAGGTTGAGGTAACGCAGACCGTTTACACCACGCTCAAAGGTTTGTCGGTCGGGGTTATCACCGCCGAGCAGCTCGACTACCGGGTCGATGAAGCGTCCCAGCCACGTGCTTTTGACCCGCAGCGCCAGCACCAGCGTGGCGTCGTCGACCAGCATCACGCTCTCGTCCAGCCGCAGGTGTTCACCGTCGAGCCGCACCTTGGGCTGCGGGGTATACGGCGGGAAGCTGTATTGATAATCGTCTTTGGGCGAGTAGAACAGGTGATCGGCGAACCACGCCTCGTGGGCAATCCAGCCCAGCACCGCGAGTATCAGCGGCAACCACCAGGCCACCAGCACGCCGATGAGGATCAGCAGCGCCAAGGCGAGAAGCAGACCGATTCGTTTATTGCGCCGATGGCGTTTGAGCAGTTGCTGTTTGCGGCTCATGGGCTGTCTCACACGGTGAAGACCGGCACGGGATTGCACCAGCGGTCCTTGTATTCACGATCGGCGCGGCCGAAGGAAAACCGCAGGGGTTTGTCCACGGCCCGCGCATGCTCCCAGGCACTTTGGGTGTTGAGGAAACTCAGCACGCTGCCGGGGCTGAACTCACGGGTCTGGGGATCGACGCCGCCGTTGATGTACTCGACGCTGATCCACTGCGGCGCTTCGACGCGATAGACCAGTTGAATCGCGATCGGTGCCCCATTGAGGAAAATGACCGAGCCAATCAGCAATTCGCGCAGCAGCTCGATCACTTCGCCCATGCGCTGCGCGCCGGTGGCCGCAAAGCCCCAGCGACGCTGGAACAGGTCGCAATAGATCGCCGCCAGCTCAGCGCTGGAAAACTCGGCGACCGGCCGCACCACCCCGCCCGCCTCTTCCAGCAGACGCAATTCGCGGCGCTGGTTGTAGCGAAACTTCTTCGACAATTCTTCGGGCGTGCGCGCCATCGCCAGTTGTTCGGTTTGCAACTTGATGCCGGTAAAACGGCCTTCGTTGAGTACCGAAAGGTACCGCGCGCGATGGCGCAACGGCGCTTGGGCATCGGCGGCGGCCGGCAGGATCAACTCGGCGTTGCCGAGGTCGAACAGGCCTTTTTTGCCGCTGCGCTTGAGCACATCCTTGGACAGCGCCAGGTCACGCCCCCAGGTCGGGATCGCGGCGCTGACTTCACCGTTCTGCTCCCAGGCGAGGTAGCGAACCGGAATGCCAGCCAACTGCGCCAGGCGTTCGACCACCATCGGATGAGTGGCGACGCTGCCGCCAAATCGCTGCCACGCTTGTGCATAAGTCGAGGCGTCGACCACCGTCCAGCCACGTTCGCGCCAGCCTTGAAATCGGTTGAGCATCAGCCCCTCGGTGCCAGTTCGGTAACGTGTGGCAAACGCCAGAAAGCATCGCGCACGGCGCGGTCGGAGAAACGTTCACGCAAGCGATCCAGCATCAACCCGGCGCACTGCCGACGTTGCTGCTCGTCCATTGCCGCCAGGTGTTGCAGGCCTTGCGCCAGGTGTTCGGCATCGCCCAGCGGGAACAGAATGCCCACGCCTTCGACCACTTCCTTCGCCCCACCGCACGCGGTGGCAAGCAACGGCACGCCGGCGGCCATGGCCTCCAGCAGCACCATGCCGAACGGTTCGTGATCGGAACTCAACGCAAACACATCGAACGCGCGAAAGTAGTTACGCGCATCCGGGACCTGGCCCAGGAATAGCGCACGGTCGCCAATGCCCAGCTCGCGGGCCAGTGACTTGAGGTCCTGTTCGAGCCGGCCACTGCCGAGGATCACCAGTTGGCTGTTGCCCGGCAGACCCGGTAATGCGGCGGCGAAACCGTGCAGCAGCGTGGCCTGATCCTTGTCCGGGTGCAGCCGTCCGACGTTGCCGACAATCCAGGCATCTGCCGACAGACCGAGGGTTTCCCGCGCCTCTTGCGCCGACACCTGAGTGGCCTGCAACGCGTCCACGTCGATGCGGTTATAGAGCGTTTGAATCCGCGCTGCCGGCCATTTCGGCAGGCAACTGCGCATGTCGTCCCGCACGGCATCGGAGACACCGATCAGGCTCAGCCGCTTGCGGAAAACATGGGCGAATAGTTTGCGGGTACCGCGCTTGTAATCGCCAAACCCGTGGTGCACGCCAATCACCGGCAACGACGTGCCGAGCAAGGCGATGTAGATCGGTTTGAAACGATGGGCAATGCAGAAACTGAAATTGCGCGAGGCGGCGATCTTGCGCAGATCGCCGATGGCGCCCAGCTTCAGGCCGCGAATGGCCTTGGAGCTGTATTCCATGAACAACACTTCATCGGAAGCGCAACCCGCGGCGACGTCGCTATCGGCAACCCCGGTCAGAAAGACCGTGGTGACCCGATAACCCGTCCCCGCGAACAGGCTGGCGTACTGCCGCGCGCAGTCCAGAAACGGCCCGTCATAGCCGTGGCAGAACTGCAGCACATGGCGTTCAGCCGAGCGTGTCATAAGCGTCAGCGCCCTCTTTGACCACCAGGATGTCTTCCATGATCAGATACTGCAGGTCGGAGCCGAAGAACATGTTCAGCGCGTCGGTCGGCGAGCAGATCATCGGTTCGCCGCGACGGTTGAGCGAGGTGTTCAGCGACACGCCGTTGCCGGTCAGCACTTCCAGCGCTTTCATCATGTCGTAGTAGCGCGGGTTGTATTCGCGCTTGAGCACCTGGGCCCGGGACGTGCCGTCCTCGTGGACGACTTCCGGCACGCGGGTCTTCCACTCTTCAGCCACTCCAGGCGACGATAGCCCAGCGCAAAGGATTGCTTGGCCAGCAAGTAAACCGCTTCGGTACTTTTCGGCGAACGCTGCATCGGCGCACCGA